>JAFSEA010000080.1 GCA_017435965.1 Oscillospiraceae bacterium | reverse complement strand
TGAAATTGTAATGCGGTGCCAAACTTTCGATGCCCCTTGTAGGGGTTAAGCCTGTAATAGCCCCTTCTAGGGGCTGTGCAAACCACCAGTTTACTGGTGGTTATGATTTGTTTTTCCCGAAGTGTCACCTCTCGATGTATCAACATACACCTTCGGGTTCCATTCGGAAAATCTCACACCTTTTTGGACAGCCTCCCAGCGTGTCGAAAGTTTTTCGACACGCTGAGATGCCCCCTCATTGAAGGGGCATCTTTTGTTGCATTTGAGACTGCCATAAATCTGTTTTTGGAACGCTCTTCCATAAATGCATCACCGTCAATGACATTAGGTCCGGCGGTGGTGATAATAACTGCATCCTTTCGGCTATTTCACACGGACAACATATATGCGGCACGAAGATAATTTGCATAAGAGTCTTCTGCGCTTCAACTCTTTTGAGAAAATCACAATTGAGTGTCTTTTCGGAATCGTTCCGCGTATCGTCATTTTCATTCTCAAAAATGACCTTGCCGAAAGGATCAAAATATACACCCTCGGGCGTACCTTCTTTATCGAGCTTCTTTATTGAATCCTTGCTTTCCCGAAGCTTCTTCTGTCCATGCCTTCCGATTTTGCTCTTCTTTTGGCTCCGTAATATGTATCGCCGGTTATACTCGTAATGCTTCCCGCTTCTCCGTACTTTTTATAGAGAGCATTGATTTTATCATCAATCTCTTTAAGCTCTTTTTCACCGAGCGTTCCTTTCCCGAGGGATTTTTTCGTTACCTCGGCAAGAACCTCCGCCTCTATTCTTTCACGTTCAGCCGCTTGCCTTGCGTAAACGTTATCAAACAGAGCTTCAAACTCATTCTCTTTTTTCTTCTGTTCTTCCTGTATAGCCGCCACATCATACATATCTGCCATCAAAATCAACTCTTGGCCGAATATTTCCGCATATTTCGTCGAGAAGCTCAACTCCGATCCTACATTTTCAGTATAAAGCAAATGCCATATTCAAGTCGAATCAATTCCCGTTTTTTTACAAATCTTTAGAATTGATATGTTTGCCGACTTGAAATATCTTTGGCAAAATCAGGAGGATATGTAAAAACACAAAATCTATTGACAAATGTCAAATGGTGTGTCAAAATAATATTACCGAATACTTAATGGGGAGGTGAAATTTTATGAAGAAGTTTATGGCTATGCTCGCTGCTTTCTTAATGCTTCTTTCTTTCGCAGCTTGTTCTGCTAAGGATTGTGAAGGTTGCGGAAAAGAAGGCGAAGGCACAAACGAAGTCACAGTCGACGGTGAAACAGGTTATCTCTGTGATGACTGCAAGGCACTCGTTGATTTGGCCGGCTCTTTAGGCGGTCTTGCAGAGTAATGCAATAATCTTTATCTGAAATAAAAATTCTCTTGCCAAAAGCAAGAGAATTTTTTTGTTTTTTTAGTACCTTCGGCTTTTCGCCTACATAAGATACAATGCCACCCATATAGGCATTGTAACAATGCACAGAAGTGTTGCTATTATATTTATTGAAACTGCAAAATCAGGCTCTTTGTCATATATCTGGGCAAACTGCACGGCAGATGTCCCCGTTGGTGCAATTACCGCAAGATATGAGATGAGAAGTATCTTCTCCGCATCGGGCACACCTATAAACATAAGAGCCGTGCGGAAAAGAAGAAGTCCGATAAGAGGAGTTACAATCATTCGCATGAGAATAACAATATATGTTCTCTTGTCCCTGAAAACTCTGCGTGGCTTTACCTCCGTTGCAATCATTCCGCAGATGAACATACTTATGGGTCCTACCATATTGCCGAGAGGCTCCGTCACCCCCTTTATAAATGGGGGAAGGCGAAGCTTTAATGCCGCCATAATAAGACCCAGCATAACGGAAATGAGGACCACGTTTGTAAATATCTTCTTCGGTGCAAAGCTTATCTTTCCCGAAAAAAGCCCCACGCCGTGAGTCCATACGAAAAAGAGCTGAACGCAGAGAAATCCGCTTGAATAAATCACCCATTCCTTGCCAAGCACCGATATAACTATGGGAATAAGGAGATTTCCGCAATTGGAATACATTGCACAGGCACGCTCAACGTTTCCCGGCCGCAATGTCTTTTTATAAGCAAAGTCAACTGCAAGAAACATAAAATGCGATGCAACCGCCACAATGAGGGTTATAATAAGCCCTCTCGTTATTTCGGGAGTCATTTCAACATCGAATGCCTCAAAGACTATTGCAGGGGTGAGGACATAGAGAAGAATTTTTGAAAGCGGAGAGCTGTCCTCACTTTTCACCAGTCCAAGCTTAACGCTTATGAATCCTAAAAGGAGAAACATAAAAAGCTGTGCGATTTTTTCAAATAGCAGTAAAGGTATTTCCATTTATTTTCACCTTTTTCTTATTTTTCAAGTGCCTGTGACACAAGATTATAGTCGTTTGTAAGAATAGTATCAATGCCCATATCAAGATATTCTCTTGCTTCTTCCACGGTATCGGCATAGAATACATTGCAGATTATTCCATTTTCGTGTGCCTTGTCAATCATTTCCTGATTGAAATAAGGCTTAAATAGCTGTACCTTCTTACAACCAAGCTCTATCGCACGGTCTACAATATCCCAAGGACGTGAGGAAAGATGTCCCACGCATACGGGAAGGTCGGGAGCATACTCCATAAACTGACGGATAACACCGTCGTGGCTTATCATAAAGTATACATACTTCTCGCAGTCATACTTTCTTACAAGAGAAACTATCTTCTTCATTGCACTTTCGGAATAGGTGTCCGAAAGTGTTTTTATATGCACATTCATAATAACGTGGCAGGAGAATTTCTTTAAGATATCCTCAAAGGTGGGAATCTTAAGTCCACGGAACTTTTCCCCATACTTTGCACCAAAATCAAGCTTTAAAAGCTCCTCATATGTATGATCGTAGACCTTTCCGAAGCCATCGGACACACGCTCAAGGCAATCATCGTGGATAGAGACAATCTCTCCGTCCTTTGTCTCCCAAAGGTCAAACTCAATCTCCGGTGCACCGAGAGCTATTGCCGCCCCGAATGCAGGAAGGCTGTTTTCGGGGGCAACTGTATTAAAACCACGGTGAGCGCAAATTCTGGGGTAAGACATGAGACTGTCGTGCTTTATGATTGCAGGCCCTGCAGGACGGTATTTCCAGGGTCTTCTTCCCGTTTCGATATACTCATAATGGGCAGAATCGGGATTTCCGAAGCCTGCAGGCTTTAAGTATTTCTTTTTAGGGTCAATCTCCACGGTTTCAAGCCCCACACGGCTTCTCATATTGGCGAGAACATCACCGTTTGGTGCAACAACCATACTTGCTCCGCAGATATCGGAGGTTTCATCCATTGAGATTGATGAACGGATAACATATGCATTGGTGTTGTATGCAAGAAAGCGGCACATAATTTCAAGGGCTGAATGGGTGTCGCTCCGCTGATGTGAACAGCCGATAATTATATCAAGATTCTGCCTTGCCATATTTGCAAAGTTTTCATAGAAATAGAAATCGTAGCAGACGAGAAAACCAAAGCGAAGTCCCTCAATTTCAATTACTGTGGGGAATGTATGCTCAAAGGTATAATCGGAATCAAGCTTTGAAACATTTACTTCACTTGGCACAAGATGCTCTTTATAATATCTTCCCACGACCTCACCGCTGCGATTAAAGGCGTGGGTGGTGTTTCTCGGTCTTCCGCCGCCCACATCATATCGGGCATTTACGAAAAGGAGAGAATTGCAACGCTTTGCCGTTTCGCTGCACTTCTCCAGAAGAATTTTATTATATTTTTCAACGCTTGCATCCGACTCTTCCTTGCTCCCTGCCCGACAGGGGGTATCTGCATATTCGGGAAGCACGATAATATCCATACTCTCATCGCATTGCTCTAAAAGCTCAAGCTCCGCTTTGAAAAATTCATCTGATTTTGAATAATCAACCGAGTATTTCGGCTGTATGATACATACTTTCATAATTTTCGTCCACCTTTTTGTGATTATGCTTTATATTATATCGGAAAAAGAAAGGAAAGTAAATGGTATATACACAAATACAAGCGACTATTCAAGTGGTTTTTACACTTTTTGAGGGAATAATTTCGCAAATTCACACTTTTTCGATTTTATCCCGAATTTGACACTAATTTTCTCTTGTGATATAATTTTAAAAAATACACTCTGCGTAGGTGAGGAAATATGAAAAGAGCAGTCGGGTTTATTTTGGCGTTTATTATGACATCCACTTTCTTTTCCTGTTCGCTGAATCCGGAGCTTGATTCCGAATCCGGCAAATGGGGGTATACCTATGGAGACGGAAAATTTACCATTGACCCGAAGTTTGACGAAGCAAGAGAATTTGAAAATGGTTTTGCCGCAGTCAGAATCAATGACAAATGGGGCTTTATCAATGAGAACGGTGAGGAGATAGTTGCTCCCATCTATGATGAAGTGGAAAATTTTGAATCAAACAAATTTGCAAAGGTCAGAATCGGGAATAAGTGGGGATTTATAAACTCGGTAGGTATGTGTATAGTAAAGCCTCAATTCAACTATGTGGAATCCTTCGACGGAAGCGGTCTTGCCCTTGTAAGAAACGGTTACGAAGAATCCGCACAATGGGGCATTGTACATAATTCAGGCGCTATTATCATCTCTCCGCAGTTTAGCTATATCGCCCCTTTCAATACAAACGGTCTTGCAAAAGTTCGAAACGGTGACGAAATCAGCGGCAAGTGGGGCTATGTCAACAGGTCGGGCAACGTAATAATTCACCCACGGTTTGATGAAATCGGTGTCTTTGATTCAAACGGTCTTGTAAGCGTGTCACTTGGCGGCAAATGGGGAATCGCCAATATTAACGGTGAAGTTCTTGTAGAACCTCAATTTGATGAAATCAGAAGCTTTGCATCGAATGGTCTTATGGCATTCCGCACCGCCGATAAATGGGGTTATATCAATAAATCGGGTGAAACCGTTATTGCACCAAAGTTTGAAGAAGCATTTTCCTTTGACAATGACGGACTCGCAAGAGTAAAGCTTGGCGGCAAATATTACTATATTGACGCAAGCGGCAACGTCACAGAGCCTAATGCATAAAAGGAGGAGATAGCTATGAAGAAATTTTCAATACTTTTTTCCTTGCTCGTAATGGTTTTCGTTATTTCTGCCTGTACTACCTCACCTCCCACACCGAAATTTGATGAAGAAACGGGCAAATGGGGTTATGTTGACTCAAGCGGAAATTATGTCATTTCCCCACGCTTTGACGAGGCAGGATACTTTGACGGAAACGGCGGATACGCACAAGTTTCCATTGACGGAAAATGGGGTTTTATCACGGAAGACGGAGAATATGTTGTCTCTCCGCAATTCGATGATATAAGAGATTTCAACGGCTCCGGATATGCAAAGGTTTCAAACAACGGCAAGTGGGGCATTCTCAACACATCGGGCAAAATAGTAATAGAACCGCGCTTTGATGATATAAGTTCAGACTTTGACAAGTACGGCTTGATATGTGTACGTGTCGGCAATAAATATGGAATTGTAAACAAAAATGATCAGTATGTACTTGAGCCTCAGCTTGACCGTATAGATTCCTTCAATGAAATAGGACTTGCAAAGGTTTTACTTGATAACAAGTGGGGCGTTATAAACACCAATGGTAAATTTATTGCTGAACCCTCTTTTGATGCTATCGAAGATTTCGATGCTTTCGGCTATGCGGCGATTAAGCTAAATGAAAAATGGGGCTTTATCAACGCAAACGGTAAAACCATTGTAGAACCAAAATTTGATGGGGTTATGGATTTTAATGTGCACAATCTTGCAAGGGTTCGCACAGCCGGCAAATGGGGCGTTATTGACACAAGCGGCAATACTATTATCGCTCCGCAGTTTGATAAAATACAAGACTTCGACTCATACGGCCTTGCCATAGTTTTGCTTGACAGCAAGTGGGGTATCGTTGACACAAGCGGAAAATCCATTATCACTCCGCAATTTGATGAAATACAAGCCTTCGACTCAAACGGTCTTTCCATAGTTTCACTTAATCGCAAATGGGGTATCGTTGACACAAGCGGCAAAACAATCATCACTCCGCAATTTGACCTGATAAAACCTTTTGAGTCAAACGGTCTTGCAAGGGTTTCGCTTGACGATAAGTTCGGTCTCATTGATACAAGCGGAAATACTATTATCACTCCGCAGTTTGATTCAATAGAAAGCTTTGATATAAACGGTTTTGCAAGAGTTTCCCTCAATAATAAGTGGGGCGTTGTTGATACAAGCGGCAAAATCATTGTATCGGTTCAATATGATCTCGTAGGAAGCTTTGCCGAAAACGGTCTTGCAGTTATAAGAATAAACGAAAAATATGGATTCATCAATAAATCCAATGAGGTTGTGATAGAACCGCAGTTTGATTATGCCCGTGATTTTGACCCCGACGGGCTTGCAATGGTCGATAAAGATGGTGAAACCTACCACATAAACGCAAACGGTGAAACCGTAATCCCCGAAGCTTCGGAAACCTCCGAAGCTCCCGAAGAAGAACAGGAAATAAAGAACGGATAATATCCCGAGAACGGATAATATCCGTTCTTTTTTATTTTTCCATATAAAACTTCTTGTGCTCAAGCGGTGATATACCATATTGTTGCTTAAATGCCTTTGAGAAGGAAAAACCGTCGGAATATCCCACCATAATTCCGCTTTCGGCGACACTTTTGCCCTTTTCAAGAAGCTTTTTCGCCTCACCCAGCCGCTTTTCCACAAGGTATTGCTTTATGGTAATTCCGCATTTTTCCCGAAAGCTTCTCACAAGATACTTTCTGTCCACGTGGAGCATCTGTGCTATATCCGATATTTTTATGTCACGCATATAGTTTGCGTCTATAAAGTCCTTTACCTGTTTTGTTCTGTCACGGTGCAGTCTTTTCCCGAAAAACCTGCTGTAAAGCTTAAAAAGGATTCCCGTGAGGTATTCTTCCCTTCCATATTCCACATCAAGGCTTTTGCAAAGCTCCTCAATGATTTCACCGTCAATCTCAAAAACATCGTCAACCACATCAAAATATTCCGAAAGCTTTCCCTCAAAGCCGACCCATATATACACCCACGGGTCATTTTTATCGGCGGTATAAATGCAGCTTTCCTCCGGACGGATGAGAAAAGCCTGACCGGCATCGACTCTGTGTTTTCCGTTCTGATTCTTAAAAACACCTGTACCCCGTGCGATGAAATGGATGAGATAGTGGTCACGCACAAATGGACCGAAGCTTTTTTCGGGGAGACATTTTTCTGCACCGAAGGAAACGGGGGAAAACTCCCCATACCCCTTGTTTTCAATGGGGAAAAATATCTGTGTCGGAATTTCCGAGATTGTCATAAAAATCACCTCACAAGTGACATTATAACATAAAGAGGTGACAAATTGCAATTCCCGTTCCATATCTCTGTATAGTATAATAACCTTATCACACAGAAAGGAGAAGGTGAAAAAATATGCCAAAGCTTACGTTTTTAGGAGCAGGAAGCTCTGTTTTTGCAAAAAATGTTTTAGGTGATTGTTTACTTACGGATGCTATAAGAAGTGATTTTGATATCGCACTTTATGACATTGACAAAGACCGTCTTTCAGAATCCTTTGAGCTTGTGAGTGCCCTTAATAACAAATACAACGACGGCAAGGCAAGAATCAAAACCTATCTCGGCGTTGAAAACCGCCGTGAGGCTCTCCGTGGCGCAGATTTTGCGGTAAATGCCATTCAGGTGGGAGGATATGAGCCATCTACCATCATTGACTTTGAAATTCCGAAGAAATACGGACTTCTTCAGACAATAGGCGACACTCTCGGCATCGGTGGAATCTTCCGTGCCCTTCGTACCATTCCCGTAATGCGCGATTTTGCCGAAGATATGGAGGCAGTATGCCCCAATGTGTGGCTTTTAAACTACACAAACCCCATGGCAATGCTTGCAGGCTTTATGCAGAGATACACAAGAGTCAAAACCATAGGTCTCTGCCACTCTGTTCAGGTGTGTGCACCGAGACTTCTTGAGGCTCTGGGAATTGATGCACCGGGATATTCGGAGAAGATTGCAGGTATAAACCATATGGGATGGCTTCTTGAAATCCGTGATAAGGACGGAAACGACTTGTATCCGAAAATCCGCGAACTTGCGGCAAAGAAAAATGCGGAAGAAAAGCACGATGATATGGTGCGTTATGAATATATCCGCCGTCTCGGCTATTACTGCACCGAAAGCAGCGAGCACAACTCCGAATATAACCCCTGGTTCATAAAGCCGAATTATCCGGAGCTTATTGATAAATACAACATCCCCCTTGATGAATACCCACGCCGTTGCATCAGAAACATTGAGAGCTGGGGAGAAGTCAAAGCAACTCTCTATAAAGACGGGGAGCTTGTGCATAATCGCTCAAATGAATATGCTTCAAGAATTATTGAGGCGATGCTCACAAATATCCCTTATAAGCTTGGCGGAAATGTCTTAAACCGCGGGCTTATAACAAACCTTCCCGAAAATGCCTGCGTTGAAGTTCCCTGTATGGTTGACAATTCAGGCATCAACCCCACCCTCATAGGTGAGCTTCCCCTTCAGCTTGCGGCAATGAATATGACAAACATAAATCCCCAGCTTCTCACGATTAAGGCGGCGGTCACAAGAAAGCGTGAGGCAATCTACCATGCGGCGATGCTCGACCCCCATACAGCGGCAGTTCTTTCTCTTGATGACATCGTTTCAATGTGTGATGAGATGATTTTGGCCCACGCAAAGTCGGGATACCCGGTAATATGACAATAACGATTGAAAGCATATATTTGTCATTCTGAGGCATAGCCGAAGAATCTTTACAAAAGGGAGGAATATCCTTCACTTCGTTCAGGATGACAATGGGCGGCATTCCACTTCCGCTTTTTGCAAGTTAAATATTTATCAATTTCAAAACACCCACACAAAACTCTGTATATGCGTGAAAAAATTAACGGTTTTTGCAAGTTGACAACATATAAATTGCGTGGTATAATGTTCCCAACAATCAAAAATCCCGAATGGAGCTGAAATACAATGTCTTTTAAAAACACATATATACAGAGAGTTTATGATGATCTTGTTATACGCAATGCCCATGAGCCCGAATTTCATCAGGCAGTCCATGAGGTTCTTGAATCCCTTGAGCCTGTCTGCAATGCCGACCCACGGTATGAGCAGGAGGGAGTTTTGGAGCGTCTTGTGGAGCCTGAGCGAGTTATATATTTCCGTGTGCCCTGGGTGGATGACAAAGGAAGAGTTCAGGTAAACCGTGGCTTTCGTGTGCAGTTTTCTTCCGCAATAGGTCCATACAAGGGCGGACTTCGTTTTCATCCTTCCGTAAATGCTTCTGTTATCAAATTTCTTGGATTTGAGCAGATTTTCAAAAACGCCCTCACAGGTCTTCCCATCGGAGGCGGCAAGGGCGGTGCGGATTTCAACCCCAAGGGCAAGAGCGACGGCGAGGTTATGCGTTTCTGTCAGAGCTTTATGACAGAGCTTGCAAAGCACATCGGTGCATATACGGATGTTCCTGCAGGTGATATAGGCGTTGGAAGTCGTGAGATCGGCTTTCTCTATGGTCAGTATAAAAGACTTACCAATGAATTTACGGGAGCAATCACCGGCAAGGGTCTCCGCTATGGCGGAAGCCGTGCAAGAACCGAGGCAACAGGCTTTGGTCTCTGTTACTTCACGGAGGAGATGCTCAACTCCAAGGGTGATTCTTTTAAAGATAAGCGTGTTATAATATCAGGTGCAGGAAACGTTGCAATCTATGCAAACCAGAAAGCCACGGAGCTGGGTGCAAAGGTTGTTGCAATGAGCGATTCGGGCGGATTCATATATGATAAAGACGGCATTGACTTTAATATCATAAAGGAAATCAAGGAGGTTTCCCGTCTCCGTATAAGCGAATACTTAAACTACCGTCCCGGTGCCGAATACCATGAAGGCTGCAGCGGCATATGGTCTGTTCCCTGTGATATTGCCCTGCCCTCGGCTACCCAGAATGAGATTTCTGAAAAGAGTGCAATGAGCCTTGTGAAAAATGGCTGCTTCTGCGTTTCCGAAGGTGCAAATATGCCCTCGACCCCCGAAGCAATAAAGGTTTATTTTGAGAATAATCTTCTCTACGGCCCTGCAAAGGCGGCAAACGCAGGAGGTGTTGCAACATCTGCTCTTGAGATGTCGCAAAACAGTATCCGTGATTCCTGGTCCTTTGAGCAGGTGGACGGAAGACTTCAGGATATTATGAAAAACATTTACCGCCGTACCGCAAAAGCGGCTGAAAAGTATGACCTTCACGGAAACCTTATGGCAGGTGCAAATATAGCAGGCTTTGAAAAGGTTGCAGATGCAATGCTTGCATATGGCATCGCATATTAAAGTAAAAAAGAAAGACTGCCTCACTTTTTAGAGTAGGCAGTCTTTTTCTTTAATATTCCGAGATTTCTGAATTTATTATTGAGAGATATGACTCTGCTGCTTTGCTGAGATCATCTTTGAACTCTGTTCTTGCAATTTTCTGTGCGCCCTCAATATCACCTTCATTTATGCAGGCTTCCATTCTGTCACAGCTTTCCACAATTCCCTTTGCAAGTCCTACAATTTTGTTCCATTCCTTTTCATAGATATCACCTGCCGCACGTTCATAGTCGCATATTTCGGATATCTTTGTGCGGATTGTGACACAGGTTGAAAGTGCCGAGTTTTTATGGCGTTCTTCATTTGTGGACTCAAAATTGTTCAAGCTGTGGTTAATATAGTCTGCATCCGTGATATATTGCATTGACTTTGCATAATCCAGAATTGTTTTATATCTTGCCGCCATGGAAGTGAGCTTGTTATACACGCCATCATCAATTCTGATTGATTCCATAACCTGACGGAATGTTTCATCTTCTTCGGTAAAGCCCTCTGCCTTTGTTTCATATGCAAAGCGATAGAAGGCATCCACACCCTTTATCACAAAGTCAACGCGGATTCTATCTCCGCTATGAGATATAGACTTATAACCGCTGCTCTTTCCATATTTCGTATTTCCCGAGCCTGCTTCTCCCTGAAGCTTCAGAATATCCTTTGCATAGCCCTCAACGAATAGAACATCGTTATTTTCATAGTCGGGAACATATACGAATACTGCGGCATCTTCTTTTTCAAAGCTTATATATCCGTCAAGCTCAAAATTGCCGACTTTTTCGCTGAAAGCGGAGGGGTATTCAATAATTATTCCATAGTCTCTGTGCTCATATCTCTCCACGGTCTCAAGAGCATAGTCGTCGGGGTCAAATTCTTTTCCCGATATGGGTGCCTCTTCCTCCTCACAGGCGCAAAGAGAGAGGACCATTATAGCCGCCATAATAATATATAATATCTTTTTCAAAGCCTTTACCATTTAAACCTTTCTGTCAAGAGACCTATACTGAATTGCCTCTGCGATATGCTCCGGAAGGATAACATCGCTTTCCGCCATGTCGGCAATAGTAAGTGCCACCTTGAGTATTTTATCATAGGATCTTCCCGTGAGCCCCATGGAATCGAAAGCCGCTTTAAGAAGCGCCTCTGCTTCCGGCGAGAGATTTGCAAGCTCGTGAAGCTTCCTCGGTGAAAGCGCGGCATTTGAAGTAACACCGCGTCTGACCGCCTTTTCACGGGCACGGTTGACACGCTTGCGGATTGTCTCCGAGGACTCTGCCACCTCTCCCTTTCGGGACATATCTTCAAAGGTTACGCTTTCAACATTTATCTGTATGTCTATTCTGTCAAGAAGCGGTCCTGAAATCTTTCCCATATATTTGTCAACGGAAGTCTGGGTGCAGGTGCAGACATGAGCCTCGCCTTCATAGCCGTACCAGCCGCATTTGCAAGGATTCATCGCACAAACAAGCATAAATCTTGCCGGATATACCGCTGTACCTGCAACTCTTGAGATTGTGACCTCTCCCGTTTCCATAGGCTGGCGGAGAACTTCAAGGACATCACGATGAAACTCGGGAAGCTCATCGAGGAACAACACGCCGTTGTGTGCAAGAGAAATTTCGCCCGGACGAAGAGAAGAGCCGCCGCCGGAAAGACTCACCGCCGAGGTGCTGTGATGAGGTGACCTGAAGGGACGGGAAGTGAGGAGAGGATTATCGCCGGAAACAAGACCCGAAACAGAATGGATTTCTGTGCTCTCCAAAGCTTCTTCCATAGTCATATCGGGAAGAATTGAGGGGATTCTCGATGCAAGCATACTCTTACCCGAGCCGGGCGGGCCGATCATAAGAATATTATGTCCGCCTGCTGCCGCAATCTCTAAGGCACGTTTTACATTTTCCTGACCTCTTACATCTGAAAAATCAGGTCCTCCTTTTATCTTTTCCCTCTCCGGTGCTTTGTATGCTTCACGACGAAGCTTACAGTCACCGTTTAAATGCATTGTGACATCACGTGCACTTTTTGCTCCGTAAACTGTGAGCTCTTCACCTGCAAGAGAAGCCTCTTTTGCATTTTCCTTCGGGACGAAAAGAGTTTTGATTCCTGCCGCCTTTGCCGCAAGTGCCATCGAAAGGACACCTCTCACGGGACGAAGCTCGCCCGAAAGTGAAAGCTCTCCTATAAAGGCTGTTTTTTTATCGGGAGCCTTTATCTTTTCAAGCTGTGAAAGAAGAGCTATGAGCATCGGAAGATCATAGACCGCACCTTCCTTCTTCTGTCCTGCCGGGGCAAGATTTATGGTAACCTTCACATCAGGGATATAGAGTCCGAGACTCTTCACCGTTGCCCGTATGCGGTCACGAGACTCCTTGACCGCGGCATCGGGAAGACCTATTATTTCAAAGCCGGGGAAACTTCCCGTGACGATACATTCTGCAGTAACAATATTTCCTTTTGCGCCGGCAAGCCCCAGCGTGAGCACTTCAGACGTCAAAACCTTTCACCTCTGCTCCGATTATATACTATAACATTATATATGATAACACGTTTTGAAAATAAAAACAAGAACGAAAAAAGCATTTGACGAATGGGAAAAAGTGGAGTATAATAGATACGATACAGAGATTTGGAGACGTATCAGAACAAAGGCAAATAGGATTGCCTTTGTTTTGGTGCGTCTTTTTATTATTTTCCGGAGGTTTTGAAAATGTATAAGGTTGCCATAATCGGCGCAGGAGTTATAGGCGCAATGATAGCCCGTGAGCTTTCAAAATATGATATCGGAGTTTGTATTCTTGAAAAGGAAAACGATGTTGCAATGGGTACAACACGTGCAAATTCCGCAATCGTTCACGCAGGCTTTGATGCAATTCCCGGAAGTCTCAAAGCCCGTTTCAACGTGAGAGGCTCAAATCTTATGGAAAAGGTTGCAGGAGAGCTTGGTGTCAAGTATAAGAAAAACGGCTCTCTTGTTATCGGGTTTAATGACTCTGACAGAGCTGTGCTCCAAGAACTTTTTGAAAGAGGCAACAGAAACGGTGTCAAAGACCTTGAGTTGATTTGCGGAGAAAGGCTTCGTGAAATTGAGCCGAATATTTCCAAATCTGCAATCTGCGCTCTTTATGCGCCCACCGGTGCTATAATCTGCCCCTATGAGCTTACCATAGCCGCTGTGGGAAACGCCATGGACAACGGGGCTGATTTGAAGCTCGGTTATGAAGTGGAGAAAATCAAAAAGACAGCTTGCGGATATGAGCTTATATCGGGAGAGAAGAAAATATGTGCCGAATATGTTATAAATGCGGCAGGTCTCCATTCCGACAAGATTGCCGCAATGGCAGGCGACACCTCTTTTACCATAACACCGCGCCGAGGCGAATACATACTTCTCGATAAGGAATGCGGAAACTTAATTCGCAAAACGGTTTTCAGAACTCCGTCGGAAATGGGAAAGGGAATCCTTGTCACCCCCACAGTTGACGGAAATCTTCTTTTGGGACCCACCTCGGAAAATATTGACGATAAAGAAGACAGAAGCACAACAGCCGAAGGTTTTTCAAAAATCATCGGTGAAGCACGGGGAAATATAAAAGAAATACCTCTTAACAAGGCAATAACTTCCTTCTGCGGACTTCGCGCCGTGGGAAATACCGGAGATTTTATAATAAATTCACCTGCTTGCGGATTTATAAATGTTGCAGGAATAGAATCACCGGGACTTACCTCCGCGCCGGCAATTGCCGAGTATGTTGTCGAGATGCTCCGTGATATGGGTGCAGACCTTATTGAAAAAAAGGATTTTAACCCTCACAGAAAACCGATGCACTATTTCAGGGAAGCAAGTATCGAGGAAAAGAATGAGATTATAAAAAAAGACAGAGCCTTTGGAAAAATCATCTGCCGATGTGAGGAAGTAACCGAGGGCGAAATTCTCGAAGCTTTAAGAACAAATCCCAAGGCGAGAGACCTCGATGGAGTAAAGCGGAGGACAAGAGCACAGATGGGGCGTTGCCAGGGCGGTTTCTGCTCTCCCCACATTGTGCGGCTGATTGCCCGTGAGCTTGGAATAAAATATGAAGAAGTTACAAAGTCAGGCGGAGAGTCAAAAATCAACCTCAGGAAAACGAAAGGAGGAGAACGCATATGACCGACCTCGTTATAATCGGCGGAGGACCCGCCGGAATGAGTGCCGCAATTGCGGCATATGAGGCAGGCATCCGTGATATTCTCATAATAGAACGTGACGATTCTCTCGGCGGAATCCTCCGTCAATGCATACACAACGGCTTCGGACTTCACAAATTCGGCGAAGAGCTCACAGGTCCCGAATATGCCCTGAGATATGAAGAGCGTGTGCGAAAGCTCAATATCCCTTTCAAGACAGACACTATGGTTCTTGACATAACCCCCGATAAGGTTATCACCGCAACGAACTCCGATGAGGGAATATTCAAGATAGAAGCAAAAGCCATAATTCTTGCAATGGGTTGCCGTGAACGCCCCAAGGGTGCGCTTAATATCCCCGGAACAAGACCTTCGGGAATATATAGTGCAGGTACTGCACAGAAATATGTGAATATGGAAGGATATATGCCCGGCGAGGAGATTGTAATTCTCGGCTCGGGCGATATCGGTCTTATTATGGCAAGACGTATGACCCTTGAGGGTGCAAAGGTAAAGCTTGTCTGTGAGCTTATGCCATATTCAAGCGGACTTGCAAGAAATATCGAGCAATGTCTCAACGACTTCGATATTCCGCTGAAGCTGTCCCATACCGTTGTTGAAATCCACGGAAAGGACAGAGTTGAGGGCGTGACCATAGCCCGTGTTGACGATAATAAAAAACCGATTAAGGAAACATATGAGTATATCCCCTGCGACACACTTCTCCTGTCCGTGGGACTTATTCCCGAAAACGAGCTTACGAAAAAGCTCGGAATAAAACTCAACAACATCACAGGCGGTGCAGAGGTTGACGAAAACCGCGAGACTTCCCTGCCCGGAGTTTTTGCCTGCGGAAACGTGCTCCACGTCCACGACCTTGTTGATTTTGTGTCGGAAGAAGCCGAAACGGCAGGCCGTGCCGCTGCAGAATATATAAATGGTGTGAAAGCGTCGGAAAATATTGTGGAAATAACAACTGACGGCAACATCCGATATACCGTGCCCCAGAGAATAAGCGGCAAGAATGACGTCAACGTGTTTTTCAGAGTCGGAAAAGCCGCACGCAACGTCAAGATAAATATATATGACGGTGAAAAACCAATACTCTCAAAGAAAAAAGTCCGTGTTGCTCCGGGAGAAATGGAAAGCATAGCCATTTCCGCAGATATTGTAAGTCGGGCGAAGTCTTTACATTTTTGTATGGAGGAATAGATGAATGAAGAGAAATCTTACCTGTATTGTTTGTCCCCTCGGTTGCTCTCTGGAAGCGGAGCTTTCGGGAGGAGAGGTTGTTTCCGTAAGTGGCAACACCTGCCCGAGAGGAAAAAAATATGCCATAGAGGAATGTGTCAACCCCATGCGAACGGTCACTTCAACCGTGAGATGCCAAAACGGCTCGGTTGTGGCGGTAAAAACCGATGCGGCAATTCCAAAGAAGCATATGGCGGAATGTATGACAATTATAAATAATGCAGTTGCACACTTGCCAATACGCGTCGGAGATATTATAATAAGAGAAGTGTTCGGTGCAAACATTGTTGCAACTCAAAACAAGGAGTAAGGGGCAAATGGTGGATATCAGAAAAAACTCGGTCATTGCGGCGGTACGCAGTATAGAAGATTTTTCAAAAGCCATAAAAAGCGAAACAGAGATTATCTTTGATCTCAACCCCGACATTTCCGATGTCAAAAAAAAGGTGGCGGCGGCACACCGGTTCGGAAAAAGGCTTTTTATCCATCTTGACCTTGCCGGTGGCATCGGGAAGGATACAAGCGGAATTCTTTTCGTTAAAGATATCGGCGTTGACGGAATTATAAGTACCCGTGCCAACATAATAAAGAGTGCCAAAGCAGCAGGTCTCTTCACCGTTCAGCGTTTTTTCGCCGTGGATTCCCAGTCTGTCGATACGGCTGTTGAGTCTTTGAAGTCCTCAAAAGCCGATATGGTTGAAATTATGCCCGGAGTTGTCACAAAGGTCATCACCGCCCTTAAAGATCGCACAAATGTACCTGTGATTGCCGGAGGTCTTATTGAGTGTGAAGCTGAAATCCTTGAAGCATTTGAAATGGGGGCAACAGCGGTGTCAACTGGCAAAACGGAACTTTGGAAATGAGGTAAACAAATGAGCGATTTAAAAAAGATAAAGCTTTTCTTGCTTGATATGGACGGAACAATATATCTCGACAATGAGCTTTTTGACGGAACTCTTGATTTTCTGCGCCACGTCAAGGCATCGGGAGGAAAATATATTTTCCTCACAAACAATTCCTCAAAGAGCGTTGACAAATATATAGAGAAGCTTGCAAGTCTCGGTATAAATTCCGTTGCCGATGATTTCCTCACCTCCACAAATGCCACAATCACATATCTCAAAGGAAAAAACTACAAAAAAATATACGCTTCGGGAACATCCTCCTTCAAAAGTCAGCTTGCTGAGGCAGGACTTCCTGTCACCGATACTCTCAGCGATGATATTGACTGTCTCTGTATGGGCAATGATACGGAACTCACCTTCCAAAAACTCGAAGATTCCTGTATTCTTCTCGGCAGAGGTGTTGACTATGTGGCAACCAATCCCGACTGGGTCTGCCCCACTTGGTACGGCTATGTGCCCGACTGCGGCGCAGTCTGTGATATGCTCTTTCGTGCAACAAAGCGAAAGCCTAAGTTTATTGGAAAGCCTGAGCCCGATATGGCACTTATGGCTATGGAAAAAACAGGCTTTTCTGTTGAAGAAACCGCACTTGTAGGCGACAGATTATATACCGACATCGCCTGTGGTGTAAATGCCGGCATAACAACTGTTTTCGTTTTAAGCGGCGAGGGCACGCTTGACGATGTTGAAAAAAGTAAAGAAAAACCGACCTTCATATATGAGAATATACGAAAAATATATGAGGACATAAAATAGAATCATAACCACCAGTAAACTGGTGGTTTGCACAGCCCCTAGAAGGGGCTATTACAGGCTTAACCCCTACAAGGGGCATCGAAAGTTTGGCACCGCATTACAATTTCAGGCAGCCGCTCACGTGCGGCTGTCTTTTTTAT
>JAFSEA010000079.1 GCA_017435965.1 Oscillospiraceae bacterium | reverse complement strand
TAATCTGCGACATCACGGAAATCTACATACTCAACATCTGCAATTTCAAGCTCTGCACCAAGTTTTTGCATTGCACGGTATACAATTACCATCATATCCTGACGGGTGATTGTATTTCTCGGTGCGTACTCATTATCGCCTATTCCGTTTACAATGCCGGTATTTCTTGCGATTGCAAGTTCTTTTGCATAGTAGTCACTTTCTTCTACATCCGCAAAATTTTCGGTATTATCGGAAGAAAGACCGAATGCACGAACAAGAAGTATTGCAAAATCTGCCCTTGTGATATTATTTGCAGGTGAGAAAGTATTCTCGCTTGTTCCCTTGATTATTCCCTCCTCTGCAAGAGCATTTATTGCATCAGCCGCCCATGCGTGTGAACCGAGGTCAACGAAGCGTGTTGATGTTTCAGGTACATCAGGTGTTGCCGGTGTATCAGGTATCGAAGGTGTCGTTGAACTGCCGCCCGTTTCTCCACCGCCGGATGGTGTTGATGGTTCACTTGGTGTCGTGGGCGTTGTCGTTGTGCCACTACTTGTTGAACCATATACCTTGACGTTGAAGTGAAGCGTGCTTTCTCTTCCGTCTCCATCTCGTGCAGTAATTGCGAAGTGGCTGTCACCTACCTGGGATGCTGTCGGCTTCCATGTAATCACGCCTGTTTCTTTGTCAATTGTTGCACCTCTCGGAAGGGTTGTTCCTATGTATTCCATTGAAGATGCACCGTTTTCAATCGGGCTTTTTGCCACAACCTTCAAACTAACAGAGCTTCCTACGCTTGTGGACGGGTTGGTATTTATCGGATCAAAAATCGGATCATTATTATCGACAAAGGAAGTCGGTATTCTGAAGGATTGACCTTCTTTTATGTTGTAGACATAGCCTGCAACAAGGTTTTCTTTGTCTTTATGACCTCTTATCAGCGATATGGTTCCAATATCAAGGCGAACTTTTCCATTTCCGATACTCTCGGCACTTTCTATCTTGTAGACTCCGTTCTGAATGCCGTCATTGTCAACATAGATACACTTGCCGGAAAGCTCGGAAATATTCTCACAGTCCATATTTACATCAATGTAATTTGAAAGTGAAAGCTCCTTTTGGAAATCTGCAACAGTTCCGCTGTATGAAGCTGATTTTCCTGTTGCATCGCCGATAATGTCTCCGTCATTTAAATATCTGTATATAACTTCACCATCAGCATTTACGCTGTAAACTCCAACAAAGCCGCGGAAATCAAAGAGATCAGCAACACGGTATGTCTTTGTGTTGTCCGTCGCATAAACAACATAATCAACTCTTCCGTTTACGTGCTCAACACGTACTGCTCTTACAACATTTTCGCCTGTAATCTCGCCCGTTACCTCACAAGGCTCGATACTGCTTAAATATCTGTCAGTCTTATAAGGTTCATAAACCGTTGTGAACAAGCTGTCAAGGTTTTCGCCCTTGCGCTGAACAAGCACATAATCAAAGTTCTCGGGCATCTGCTTGTTGGCTGTTTTTACGGGAACCATACCAGCAACGATTGCAACCTCATCAGCTGTAAAGTCATTCATCTGCGTCATGCGGAGACGAAGTCCTTTGCTGTCTGCAATTGCCTTGCGGTAGTCGGTAATCTCAAAGTCTACGGCAAAGTTATTTTCCGGCTCGTTATCACGGCGAACTTTTGTCATCCATGTGTATCCGCGGGGATATACAGTCTGATAAACAGCGTTTGTGTTCGTTCCGGGATCAGCTCCGTATTCCGTATTTGGTCCCGCATACGTTCCTATATAGTTGCCGTCAGCATCCGTCTGCTTTGTCATTTCAAGCCCGCTTGCCGGAGTTGCATTCTCGCCCTGAGCATGGAAGCTGAAGGTATGGGCATTACCTCCTGAAACACGGAAGAAATCAACACCGTAGGAAACATCGTCATTTGCTTCAATCATAACGATTGTTCTTCGATAGATATCTGTATTTTCGTATACTCCGTTGCCATCGACATCCATAACCTTCACTTTTCCTGAATCCTCAAAGTGGAGAGGTGTTCCGAAAAAGTTCTTTGAATCCTGACTCTTTTCATCAACAAGAACGAGATTATGAGAGATTGATGCCTCAACCCACTGGAGTCGGTTGGGATCATTACTTGTATTCTGCGGATATCCCATTTCGGGAGCGAGGTTAAGACCGTACGCCTGAACGCCGAGACCTAACGTGTCATAATGTCCGTGGCTTGTTCTTGCACCTCCGAAATACATCCAAAAATCTCTAAGTGTATTCTTTGCGGTAGCCGCAGTATCGGCAAGATAGTTTCTGCCCGCTCTGAGTGCCGCAAAGCCAAAGCCTGTCATTATATCACTTTCCTGTTCGGGCGGCTCACTTATGAAGCTCAGTATATCCGTTTCGGCACTCTCGGGATCCTTTACGAAAATGCCGTAGTTAAGGCCTTCAACGTCATACACCTTGCGCAGATAAATGTACTTTGCAAGAGCCGGACCTGCAACTGTATCCTTAAGTGCCCTGAATGCTGCAACGCTTGAATCAAGGCTACCATGGAAACCGATTCCCGCAACAGCACCGGCATCACCTATCTGTGCGTGGTGCGAGTCAACGGTCGCAAGCCTTGTAGGGGCAAGGAACATTTGAACAAACTTCGCATTGTCATAAAGGCCGTAGTTGCCCTTTCCGTCATAGAGAGAAAGGATATCTGCAACACTAATAAGCGAATCTGACCAGATGCAGTTATAGTACGGTGAGCCTTCGTCTCCGAAACCATCACGGCAAATAACGTCAATAAGCTGTGATGCAAGGTTACATCCTGTTGTATATCCCTTGAGCTCATTGACCTCTCCTGTCTTATATAACCAGTCGAGTATTTCCTGACTGTCCGGCTCGTTGTCGAGAACTACAGCCGCCATGGCAAGAGTTTCCTCCGCCTGACCGAAGTTGCCGCGCATCTTCAATTCTTTGTTCATTGTGAGAGAATACTTGAGGATTCCGTCTGCCCAGTTCTGCCAGATTTTCTTTGAGGAATCCTTGGTGTTTTCAAGTCCGAATATCTCTGCCTTTTCAGAAAGGTAGTTTATAACCTGATGGTCACCGAGTATCGGCCAGAAGGCATCTGCAGACATTGCAAGATCTCTTGTAAGCGGTGCATCTTCGATTCTTCCTATAACTCCTCCCCAGCCTGAGCCACCGTGAGTGTTGAGGAAGTAGCTCTGATACGGCTTAAGATCAAATGAACGATAAACGTCAGCCATTCTGTCAAGAAGAATTGCACCTGCACGACCGTATTTCGCTTCACCTGTATATACATATGCTTCGGCAAGAGTCTTTACGTCTGTTGCAATACTTCTCCATGCAGTCATGTTATAAAGAGCTACATAACCATGGCGCTCTATGACGCCGTTTTCACAACGTCTTTCTTTTCCATCTTCGGTAATCGGAACATAGCCCATACTGTCATCAACAGCCCAAAGCCTTCCATCGACCCATACTTTCTTAAGCGGGTCAAGGTTATAGCTTGCTGACTGGGGATTGTAAAGCTCCGGATAAAGGTCATTTTTTAGATATCCATATCCCTGCTTTGCTTTTCCCGATGCCTCATACTCTTCAGCAAAGAGTTCCTTGTGCTTTTCGTAAGCACGATCAAGGCTGAAATATCCTTCTCTGTCGAGACCAAGCTTATAGAAAGCTTCAAAGTCATTTGACGGGAAAGCACGCTTACAATCGGGGCATTGTACCTTCCATGGACGGTTGACTTTGTCAATAGTCCAACCGCCAACACCGTTACCGCCGTATTTACCTACAATATTCTCACCACAGTAGCGACAGAAGTTGTATTCCATATCGTTGGTTGCACCTATCTGACGTGCACGAGGAACACCTTCGCCCGTAATCAGCGAATACAGCTTTTCATAGTTTTCAAGAATTGCATCTGCACTATTTATGGTGCTCTTTGCTTTTGATTTTGCCCAATCGTATTTTGCAATATTTTCTGCGGCAGCTTCACGCTTTTCAACCGTATAGAATGTAGATGCCGTCTTTCCTGAGTCGGGAATTACAGAGAATGTTTCAGATATTGAAAGGGTTTCACCTCTGAAATCAACAGAAAGTGAAACTTCACTTTCACCTTCAGCAACGCCCTTGAGGAATGCTCCATCGCCTTCAACTATTCCGGGATTGCTATAAGAAAATACTGCGTTATCAAGTGGAACATTGACAACATTCCCGCTGTTCATCGTTACGAAGAAGCTTATCTTTGCGGTTTCTCCGATGTACAGAGTTGTGTTCGGCATTCTGATATCTGTAGCCTTGATACCTGTATCATCGATTACCGTGAAGGATATTGTTTCCGTAAGTGTTTCGATTCCGTCACTTACCGTGACCTCAACATCAAGCAGACCGTCACCGCAAGCGGTTACGACTCCGTTTTTGTCAACGGTGGCAACGCTCTCATTAAGTGACTTGTACGAAACTGTGTATTCATCACTTTCAAGATACGTTCCGTCAAAACGCTTTGCACGAAGCGAAATCTCGGCAGTCTTTCCGTAGGTTATCTCGGACTTATCCGCACTGAGAGCTATCTCTCTCATACTGTTCACACCGTCAAGAATAAGAATTCTCGGCCGGAGATAGTCGTTGTTCGTTGTACGATTCTGTTTGAAAACAAGAACATACTCACCTGCAGACTGAACCGTTATGTCATTAAGTCTCTTTTCAACTTCGGTAAATGCCGAAACGGATGTATCCCGGAAGTCGACTGAACCAAGATAGTACTGTGATGCAAGCGTTGTGTCCGCATCAAAAACGTCTTTCGGGATGAGATATATTCCCGCCGAGCCTGCTGCCGACGGATATACCGAATAGTTGAGTGTTGCGGAATATTTACCGGGTCTCGGAACCTTAAGCGTAAATGCTGCCCACTGATTCTGAGTCATTGAAATCTGCAGACGTGCAGTCGGACCCGTGCCGTTATACATATTGAATGTGCTCGGAGTTGCAGTCCAAGCACCTGTCGTTGACCCGGAGCTGTGATATTCCCAGTTACCGTTTCCGTCCTCAGCCGTATATTCATATGTGATGTTTCTTATGTCTGCATCATTTGTCGCATCAGCATTGGGGTTAATTTCCTTATTCCAGAGAGAACTTCTTGTTATAAAGCTATATTCCTCCCTGATGCCGCTGTGAACCATCGGAATTTCCGTTACTTCAAACGGAAGAAGTGCGGAATAATTCTTCCCGTCCGCCTGTACGTTTGCAGTAATATCAACCTTGCCGAGAGCTCTCGGATAAAGCTTTCCGTTTCTCTCGTTGATTTCCGTTATCGCATCATCCGACGATGCAAATCTTGCACTTACATCGTTGAACTCGCCAAGTGTTCCGTCAGACATTGCTGCCTTTACCTTCGCTACCCAATCCTCGACAACGAGCTTTATACCCATAATAACGGTATCCTCACCACCGTCAAGGATAAAGTTTCCTGCAAATGCATTCTGTCCGCCTGTGTGCTTATATACTACGTAATATTCTCCTGCTGTGAGATTCTTGTCCGTGAAAGAATAAACCAGATCATCAGACCAAGTTACTGCCGAAGGTGTTTTATCTGCGACAACTACGCCGAGGTAGTTGGCACCAATGATGCCTTCGCTTGCATTCTGAACACTGTCGGCATTAAACATATATACTTCAAACTTTTCATTGCTCTGAGAATATTCGCCATAACGCACCTTCGGAGTGTAAACACCGCCCTTTGGTACGTTAATCTTTATTGCAAACCACGCAGATCCCATAAGCTGGAGACCATTGGGGGCTCGATAATTTATAAATCCGCTCTTTATCGTGTCCTCACCTGTGGAGTTTGCGGCATATTGCCAGAAACCGCCCGTTCTTGCATATGTGAATGATGAGAAGAGAGTGTTTGTGTCACTCCAGCCACCCATATACTTTCCGATGTCATATTCGATATAGACATCCGATGCATCTTTATCTGCAACCTCAACATTAACGGAAGCAGTTCTCTCAACTCCATCCTTTGTTGCCGTGACGGAAATCTTTGCGATTCCCGCCGCAAGTCCGTTTACGACGTTTGTTCTGCTTGCAACAGAAGCCGTTTCCGGAGTTTCGGAAGTATATGAGATAGTTGCATCAGTCACCTTTTCTCCGTCACTCATATAAAGTTCATGGGAAATGCTTGTACTTTCGTTTTCCTTTATTCTTTCATTTTCGGCTTCTGCAAGAAGCTTCATCGGAATACCCTTTTCGTTTCCGCCATCGAGGATGAAGTTTCCTACAAAGGCATTCTGTCCGCCCGTATGCTTGAAAGCAACATAGTATTCACCCTCTGCGAGATTTTGATCGGACAATGCCTTTACATAATCCTCCGACCATACTATGCCCGACGGAGCTTCCGACGCTGTTACGCTTCCTATGAAATTATTGCCGACAATTCCCGATGCTGCGGTGACACCTTCACCCGCAGGGAACATATATACCTCGAATCGCTCATTGTTCTGCTTGTATTCACCGTAGCGCACCTTCGGAGTATATCTTCCCGCCTCTGGTACATACACCTTTATGGCAAACCAAGCAGATGCACCGAGCTGAATACCATTCGGCGGTCTGTTCTGAACCTTACCACTTGTCAGAAAGTCGTTACCAGTTGAGTTTGCCGCATATTCAAAAAATCCGTGTGTCTTCTTATAGTTGATTGCAGTATACAAAGCACTTGTGTCGCCATAAGCACCGACGTTGTTTCCGATATCATACTCTACATATACACCCGATGTCTTCGGCTGTGTGACCGTTATCTCCGTACCTTTGATGCTTCCCGCCTCGGAATAGTCACAGGTTGCCGAAATGACAGTTGTGCCGGCAGATTTCGCCGTTATCGTTCCGTCTGCCGAAACGGTCGCAACATTTCCATCGGAGCTTGTATAGGTTATATCGGTTATTGCAGTATGATTTATACTGTCCGTAACATTTGCCGTTGCAGTTGCGGTATCACCGACCGTAAGAGCCTTGCCTGAAACTGTTACGGCACCCACATATACGGGGTTATAGGAGCTCGATTTTGTACCGTCCTCCTCAACCGTGTAAAGGGTTATGTCGCCGACCGCGATGTTGTTGCCCGAATCAAGACAAAATACGACATAGTATTCACCTGCGGTATAATCTCTTCTGTTCTGAAGCTCCGCAATCTCCCACACACTGAAGTAGTTGTGAGTTCCTCCCGTGCAACTGAAGTCACCAAGAAGGTTTGCACTTACCATTCCTGCTTCAATATCCGTGTTTGCAGGTATTACATAAACATTGCCTTTCCCCGAACCCGTGTACTTGCCGCGTTTTACCGATCCTCCGAACTTTCCGCTGACGGGGATATTCACCTTGACGGCAAACCAACGCTTTGCACCGTTGGAAGCAATCTGCATTCCCGTTCCGGCATATGTTCCTTTGATATTTGTGCCGAATGCGGAATCTGCATTGTTATAATTTGCGGCATATTCAAAATATCCGCCCGTGCTTTCATAGGTGATATCGGAAAATGCTCCGCTTGCAGTGACGGCTTTTCCGATCGGATAGATTATTTTTGTTCCCGGCACGGTTATCGGAGCTACACTTACCGATATTTCCGCACCGATTACTTTTCCTGCATCGTAAGACTGTGCAACTGCCGATATAACAGCAGTTCCTTCACCTTTTGCAGTTACCGTTCCGCTTGTATCAACGATTGCAACATCTTCATCAGAGCTTGTATATGTGAAGTCAGTTATTACCGCACCGGTATTGCCGTCCGTGATGTTTGCCGTTGCGGTTGTGATGTCTCCGACTGTAATTGCTGATTTTGAAAGAGTTACAACACCCATATACGCAGAGGTATAGCTTTCGTATGCCGCACCTTCTTCATCAACGGTATAAAGAGTTATATCGCCGACTGCGATGTGGTTTCCGGAATCAATTCGGTATACAATGTAGTATTCACCTTCGGAATACTCTCTCACATTCTGAAGCTTTGAAATTTCCCAGACACTGAAATAGTTATGAGTTCCTCCAGAGCAGTCAAAATCGCCAAGAAGGTTTGCACTTACCATTCCGGACTCAACATCCGTGGTTGCCGGGATTACAAATACGCTTCCTTTTCCGGAGCCTGTATACTTACCGCGATTTACCTCGCCTTTGTATTTTCCGCTTGCAGGAATATTTACCTTTACCGCAAACCAACGCTTTGCACCGTTTGAACTGATCTGCATACCCGTTCCTGCATATGTACCTTTAATATTGGTACCGAATGCGGTTTCGGAAGCATTATAGTTTGCGGCATATTCAAAATATCCGCCCGTACTTTCATAGGTTATATCGGAAAATGCACCGCTTGCGGTCACGGCTTTACCGATTTTATATGTGATTGTCACGCCTTTTTCCGAAGCACCTACGAAAATACCTGAAGGAACAAATGACAACAACAAACACATAACTAAAAGCATTGACAAGATTTTTTTCTTCATTTTCTCTCTCCTTTTTTAGCCCAAATGCGGAGCGAGGAAATCATCCGGGCTCCGCAAATGCATATTGCTTTTAACAACCTTAATCACTATAGATTACTCTGAAGTTGTCTCCATCCTTGTATATGAGATACCCTCGTACGTTATCGCTGTATTTTGCCGACATCTGACCATGTGTAAGCTTTCTCTGGGAAGTGAACTTCTTTGAACAAGAGTCAATGGACGGAATTCCGCTATCGCTGAACACAAGACCAACTTCTGCTATCTCATAGTCTGCTGCATCATATTCAATCATATATGCGCCATCGACCTTATCATCATCAAGAATTATAAGCGGAAGCTTCTTTCCGGCCGGGACTGCTTCGTCAGATTGAGTGATTGTCGTGCTGTCCCAAAGATAATACGTATAACTTCTGTCGTAGCTTACAATCCTCCCGTCACGCTTCCAACAGGTGAAAGCACCTGTTGCCGTGGATGTAATCGGGCTATCAAATGCGGTTGCATCGGATGTATTTCCGTCAACGATAACCGTTCCGGCATTTTCTTTTGCGGTATGTAATGCCACAGCACAGGTTCTCTTCGTTACCTCGCTGAGAACGAGCTTTACATCTTCGTCCGTAAACCAATTTCCTGCTTCGAGAGTAAATCCTGGAATTGTTTCGGGAACAGGTGATTCTTCTTCACAAGAAAGTGTGTCGATATAGTCACCATTCTGGTTGTAGTATTCAACAACCGCCTCTTCATCTGCAGAATCTGCAATATATACTGCAGTAAGGTATGTGTTTGTGTAAAGTTTTGTTGTGAAGGGGTTTTCTGTGCTTATGTATGAACCGTGGGTAGCGTTGCTTCCTCTCTTCCAACCTACAAAGGTATAGCCATCAAGAGGATTTGCCGTGAGTGTTACTTCTGTGCCTCTTGCAACGCTGTCAACAGCATTGTTATATACAAAGTCGTCGGACTCAACCGTAATGGTTGCATCGTCGGCACTTGCCGAAACAACGAAAGAAACATTTGTCTTTGCCATAGGTGCAGTTACCGTGATTTCTGTTCCGAGAACATTGCCCTTTTCATAATCGGAACAAACAGCGGAGATAGTTGCCTTTCCCGGTGCAAGTGCGGTAACAGTTCCCGTAGAAGCATTGACCTTTGCAACCTTGGGATCAGAGCTTACATATGTGAACTCCGATATATTTTCATGAGAAACGCTGTCGCTTATAATTGCTGAAACTTCGGTAGCTTCACCTACAGTAAGTTCTGTCTCGTCTGCAGAAGTTATTCCGACATATGCCGGATCATAGTAACTGTAATCATTGCCATCTTCGTCTACCGAGTAGAGTACGATATCGCCTGCCGCTGAATGAGTGCCTGTATAGTGCTTATAAACGAGATAGTATTCACCTGCGGTAAGATTTCGTGCATTTTGGAGGCGTGAAATAAAATCAACACCGCCGGAAGCCCATGTATAGTAACTTGCTGTTCCACCCGAGCATGCCACATCGCCAAAAGCATTTGAAGTTGAAGTAGAATTCAAAATACTGTTAATATCAGCACTTTTGGGAATGATATATACTCGAGTCTGTCCTCCGCTGGATTTGATTTTTCCGTGATATAACTCTGCCCTGTATTTTCCGCTTACGGGAATATTGACCTTCATAGCAAACCAAGCTTTATTTCCGAATTGCAATCCGCGGGAACTGTGGTATTTGAAGTTTGTATTATCAACAGTTGTAACATTTGCGGAGTTAGAGTGATATTCCCAGAAGCCTCCCGTTTTTTCATAAGTCATATCCGAAAACAAAGTATTTGTATCATCCATTGCAGTTCCCATATAGCTTCCGATATCATATACAATCTTTGTTCCGACAGCCGCATCAGCGGGACGAGTTACCGTGATTTCTTTAGCGATGACATTTCCATAGGCATAACCATCAGCCTTTGCCGAAATCGTTGTAGTTCCCGGAGCAACTGCCGTAACTGTTCCGTCAGATGCAACCGTTGCAACAGCTTCATTTGAGCTTGTGTAGGTAATATCAGCTATAGCCTCGTGAGTGATGCTGTCAGTCATCACAACCGAAGCTGTTGCTGAATCACCCACCTCAAGTTCCGTTTCCGAAACAGAGGCAATGCCCATATATGCAGAGCTGTATTCGCTGTATTCTGCATTTTCCGTATTCACGGTGGAAAGAGTTATATCGCCGACTGCAATATTGTTTCCCGAATCAAGTTTATATACAATATAATACTCGCCTGCGTTAATGGTTCTTACATTTCCGAGCGTTACTGTTTCCCAAACACTGAACGAGCCGGCAGTTCCGCCGGTGCAACTGAAATTGCCGAAGCAATTTGAGTTTACTAATCCGGATGCTATGTCTGTACTTACTGGAATAACATATACACTGCCTGCACCGCTTCCTGTGTATTTACCACGATTTACCACTGCTTTATACTTTCCGCTTACCGGAACGATAGCTTTGATTGCAAACCAGCGCTGTGCACCATTTGAAGCAATCTGAATACCTGTTCCTGCATACCAATCTTTGAAATTCCCTCCGAATGCAGAATCCGCATTGTTATAGTTTGCGGCATACGCCCAATATCCGCCCGTGCTTTCATAAGTCAAAGCGGAAAATGTGCCTTTTGAAGTGACATATTTTCCTATCGGGTATGTAATTTTAACACCCGTTTCCGTTACCGCATCTGTTGCCAAAGCAGTCGAGCAAAAAGACACAATCAAGCAAATGACCATTAAAATTGATAAAACCCTTTTCATATTTCCACTCTCCTTAAATTTTTTGCTTATCTTAACTGAATTGTAAAACATCCCCCTTGTTTTTACAATGATTTAATGTTACAATGAATAAACCTAATGTTTCCTAAATAAGAAGTGAGGTGTTTCTTTTGAGTTTTGAAGCCAACAGTCAATATTTCGAAAAAAACTTATTCAACGAAGATGATATTAACATCTTTTTCGGAAGCTATGAAATAAACCTCTCGAACAACATATCACATTCACCGTATACCACAGATTATTATACTATCAATATTTGCACAAAAGGAAACTATAATCTTTATATAAACAACAACAAGTTCACAATAAACAAAAACTCTTTGTATATCGAACTTCCGTATATGCATGTTAAAAAGGAGTTTATTTCCGACTCTTCAGATGCAATGTATATTGTTGTTAAAGGCGCCGCACTGAGGCAATACTTTGAAGCCCTCGGAATAAACGAAGAAAACATATTGTTTCCCTATCCCGTAAATGATAAGCATATAAAGCTTCTCGATGAAATTATAAAACTTTTGTCTACATACACCGAGGTCTCCTTTGATTCTGATTTCAACACAAAAGTCACGCACTTCAGAAATTCTTCCAATGCCACAGTCCGAAGAATGCACAGACGCGGATTGTTCTATATTTTCTTGTCCAAGCTTTTTGAACTCCATGAGGAAAATTCTCAAAAAGATGCACCTACTTCAAACCAAAAGGTATATATAAAGAAAGCAATTGACTATATCGAAGAAAACTACGGGCTGGATATAAATGTTGATAAAATTGCAAATCACCTTGGGCTAAACAGAAGTTATCTCTATAAATTATTCAAGCGGGAGCTCGGTATTTCCGTTCAGGATTTTATTATCCAGACAAAAATGCGTATTTCTTGCTCTCTTTTAAAGCATACCGAGCTTTCGGTAAAATCGGTTGCAATTTCGGTAAATTACGATCCTATCACTTTTTCGCGCATATTCAAAAAACAAATCGGTTTTACTCCCACGCAATACAGAGAAATAAATCGGTCTCACGAGCAATGAAGCCATCCATAAAGAAACATTCAGTTTATACCATACAACATCAAAGCATTGAAAAACGGGCGCAAGTGTGATTTACTTTAACCAAATTCATATTAAGGAGAATCGTTATGAATAAAAGAAAAGTAAATTTTGCGCTTGTGGGTCTCAGCGAAATGGGTATGAGACATGCATTCTCTATTAAAAACAGTATGAAAATGGAGCTTGTTGCCGTTTGCGACAAGCTTGAAGACAGAGTTTCGGAAGCAGTAAATACACTTGATGTAAAAACCGGAACAACTGACTGGCGTGAGCTTCTCTCCAACGACGATATTGAAGCAGTTGTCCTCTGTATTCCCGATCAGGTTCACGTTGAAATGACAGTTGCTTTTCTCGAGGCAGGCAAGGATGTTCTCTGCGAAAAGCCGATGGCTCTTTCTGTTGAAGAATGCGAAGAAATGCGTGCTGCAGAAAAGCGTACCGGCAAGAGACTTATGATAGGTCAGATTTGCCGTTACACACCGTCATTCATCAAGACTCGTGAGCTTATTGAGCAGGGCGAAATCGGTGAGCTTTATTATGTTGAAAGTGAATATGCACACGACTACAGCCTTGCATCCGAGGGTGTAGACCGCTGGAGACTTGATCCCAAGCGCGAACCGTTCATCGGCGGCGGTTGCCATGCAATGGATCTTCTCCGTTGGATTGCAGGAAATCCCTATGAGGTATGTGCCTTTGCAAACCACAAGTGTCTCACGGACTGGCCTGTAAACGACTGCATCATTTCAATCTTCAAATTCCCGAACAATGTTATCGGTAAAGTTTTCGTTTCAATCGGTTGTAAGCGTAATGGAACAATGCGTTCTGTTTTCTACGGAACAAAGGGCACAATTATCTGTGACAACAATTCAAATTATCTCTCGGTATTCAAAGAACCCCTTGCAGGCAAGGACTCCATCTTCCCTGACAAACACATCTCACAGACAACGCCGATAAATCTTGCAATTCCGATAAATCATCACAATACAACATATGAGCTTGAAAGCTTTGCAGATTGTATAATAAACGATACCCCTGTTCCCACAACATCCTACGACGGCGAATGCACGGTTGTTGCCTGCGTTGCCGCAACACAGGCTTCAAAGATCGGTCAGACACTTGAAATTGCATATCCAGAGGAGTAAAGATTGCATATGAAACAAATTTTTGTAAATTCGCAGAAAACCACAAGAAAGATACATAACTTCTGGAACAACATACATTTTCATCCTACAGATGCGATTGAAGATATATGGGGGCAAAAAATCCTTGATAGAGTCAGTGCCGATAACGTAGCGAAAATGGTCAGAGTATACGCTATGCTTGAGGATATTGTCTACGAAGATGAAAACGGTGAGCTTGCATACGACTTCACCGAGACGGATACAAGAATAGACTATATGGTATCACGAGGATTTTCACTCCTCATATGTATGAATTTCCTGCCCCTTGCAATTGCGAAGGACAAGTCGATTATGTCAGACTATCCCCGTTATAAAAGCAAGCACCTTTCCGGCTCCGTGCCGTCAGATTACAGACTCTGGCAGGAAGTGTGTGCAAAATTCGTTTCTCATCTCATTGAGCGTTACGGAGAAGAGCTCGTTTCAACCTGGTATTTCCATTGCTGGAACGAACCGAACTCCCCCGCCTTCTTTATGTCGGATTGCAAGGATTGGGAGCTTGTTACGGATGAATATATCAAGCTTTATGACTTTTTTGCAGAAGGAATTAAAAGCGTTTCTGAGAAACTGAAGGTAGGAGGTCCGTCTGCGGCATTGGTTCAGCTTTCCTCTACCCCACGAACAGATGAATATGGTCCGCTTATAGATTCGCTGTTTATAAAGAAGTTTATGATGCATATAAAAAGCGGCATCAACCATGCAAACGGAAAAATCGGAACGGCATTTAACTTCTATTCCGTTCACACCTACGGAGACGTTTTGGACTGTATAAATCGAAATTCTCTTGATTTCAAACAATGTACCGATATGCTTATAAACTACAGGCGAGTTGCTGAGGATTGCGGTTTCGGTGACATCGAAATGATTTCCGACGAATGGGAAATGTGCGGCGGTGGCGGTGCAACAGTTGATGAATATCCGTTCTTTGAATACCGCAACGGCGAAAAATTTCCGTCGCTTTATTTCGCAACGGTTGAGGATATAATCAAGCGTGAAATTCCACTTTCAAGGCTTATGATATGTTTATCAGGTCAGCACGAGCTTCCCCGTGATTTTTGCGGAACACGCACATTTGCAACGAAGAATGGGTTTGTAACACCGATTTACAATGCTTATGCTCTCTCTGCGATGCTCGGCGAGTCGCTTCTTGAATTTGATGCAGACAAAGAGCTTGGAGTTATTCCAACAGCTTGCGACAACGGTGATATTGCAGTTGCGGTATTTAACTTTTCAAAGAATCTTCTCCACACCAAAGGAGCACTCAACACAAGACTTCGAGTTAAGCTTGATGGTGACAAATACATAGTTTCACACTACCGTATTGACAAATCAAACTGCAACGCATACACAGCTTGGAAGGAACTCGGAAAGCCCGATTGTTGTTCACAGGATGAATCGGAAATCATCAATAAAGCAAGCATCTTAAAATCTTGGTATGAGGATGAAGTTTTTGAGGGAACAGAGTTTTCTCTTGATATGCAAATGCCTGATTATTCTGTTTCACTTCTGAAATTCAAAAGAATATAGAAAAAGTTTCAAAAAGCTTGATATGCACCCCAAAAGTGTTTGACTTTCGGGGTGCATATCAGTTTTATATTCATCATTTTTGTCCATGCATTTTTCTACTGCAATATAGTTTCAACAAGTGAAGTCGCAAAAAGATTGTGCATTTCTCTTGTAGGATGATTTAACTTGTTTGAGAGAAGTTCGGTGACATTCACGCCAAGCTCCGACATTCTCTTCCACTTTGCATAGACATCGCAAACCGGTATTCCCTCTTCCCTACAAAGAGCTCTTGCCGCATCCATATAGGAATCAAGCACACCACGGTTTTGTCTCTCGGAAAGCGTTTCCGCAAGCTCTGCGAAATCAGAGTGAATCAGCTCGCTCACATTTTCACACATCATATTGGGTGTCATAAATATAATCTCACTTCCCGATTCACGAAGACGGGCAAAAATTCCACGAAGACTTTCAACGTATTCCGAAAGTCCTGCTTCCTCTTTTCCGCAATCATTGAGACCAAAGCAGACTACAGTAAGATCAGGCTTTTTTGAAATGACATCACGCTCAATGCGTGAAAGACCATAAGCCGCATCCGTTCCTGCAATACCTGCGTTGATTATATTGAGAGGGACAGTCGGAAAAAGAACTCCGAGGATCTCCGACACCTTTTTGTGATAAACACTTTCGCGATCAAACACGTTGTTAAAGCCACCACTTCTACGCACCTCAAGCTCAAAACAGCCTTCGGTTACGCTATCACCAAAGAAAGCAATTGTTGGGCGAGGATTGTTTGCATCCTTTGCCTTTTTTGCAATTTTTTCGATTATTTTCATTTTAAAACATCACCCATAAATTCATCAGCAAACCATTCCTGCAACTTTGGCACATAATGCGCTCGGTCAGATGCGAGAATACCGTAGTACAAATTATCGTTTGAATCCCAATAGGGAGAATTTCTCGGATCAATGAGCTTTGCACCAAAACGGTTTGCCTGGCGTTCAATTTCAGCATTTATGTAGTTCTCCGCCTCAAGAGGAAGCTCAAATCTCTCAAGACCGCCACGGACGACAACCTTATAAAGATAGGTGGGAACATCTCCGCCCATAGACTTTCGCATAACATCGAAGTGATAGTCGTATCTTTCCTTGAAATCCTCACGAAGATATGCCTCATACCAGACTTCCTGCTCGCAACCAAGCCAATGCCAGCCTATAACTTCAGGGTTTTTGCCCGATTCACGGAGATTTTTAAGTGCAAGGCTCTGGATATAAAGCGCAAGCGGAAGAAGAGAAATATCCGCCTCACCAAGAATTCCCGGCTTTATTACCCTTTCCTTATCACGATTCCACATTCCGTTTATGATACCCTGACTTCCCACCGAGAGTTGGACGATATAGAGATCAGGCAAACGCTTGCCCTCATCAATCGCCGCCTGCCACTTCTTTGCAACGAAATACGCAAGGCTTGCCGTGTGATCCTGTGTCTCACCGAGATTCTTGCCGCCGCTCGTCCATCCCGACCAGACAACATCCGAGATATCAAAACTCTGATTCGGATTTCTGTCAAGACCGAAAACATTCTTCATCGGAACGAGGACTTTATCCTCCTCCGCAAGAAACTGCTGGTGTGCCGTCGCATTGGACTGACCGCTTATAAAAACCACCGCTGCCTTTGTATCTTTTTTCATTTTCATCACCTTATTCCGGTTTTGTCTCAAGCTTAAGCGGGAAATCTCCGAGCTTATTTACTTTAAAGCCGTTCTTTTTATACTCTTCATAATCAAATGCCTCAAGCTCATCAATGGCGAGCTTATGGAATTCATAGAAGTTATACCACCATTCGTAACCCGAGCCAAGCTCTGCATTAAGGTATGCATCTGCTATATCACAGCCCATTGCAGGTGCAACATAGAACGCACCCATTGCAAGAACATTGACGCCATTGCCCGTGATTGCACGGAGTGCTGCAGGAACGCTTTCAACAACACCTGCATGGACATGAGGACACTTACTTGCAGCGATATGGATTCCCATACCCGTTCCGCAGAAAAGAAGTGCCCTTTCAAACTCGCCCTCACTTATCATAGAGCCGACACGGAGTCCGACTCTGTGGAACATCAAATCGGTGTCATCGGGGTCAGAATCAGCTCTCACGCCAACATCCGTTATCTTCCAGCCTTTTGCCTTGAGATGCGCAACTACTGCCTCCTTAAGGGGATATCCTGCAAAATCTGCACCTACAACGAGATACTTATCTTTGACTGTTTTCATTTTAATTTCCTCCATTTTATAATTTTAATGAGCGCACTTTCCGAATACCGTAAAGCTGATAACTCCGGGTGTTATGCCCCGAGGTGCCCCAAGCACCGTGAGCTTTACCTTTCTTGCCGTTACGGTCGGGAATGTACGATAATCAACACAATAGTCAATCTTGTTTTCCGATGCATCAACCAAACATTTCCATTCATCGGAATCGGGAGATGTATATTCAACTTTATATTGGAAGGCTCCCGGATTTATTCCTTTGAGCGTTTCCATCCCGATATCACGCCAGATGATACGACAGGACTCAATGTTGTAGCCCTTTTCCGCCGCAAGATCAATCTCAATCCATCTTTCCTTATCTTCTTCAGCGGGCTGCCACCATGTAATAGCACTATCATCGGTAGCATAAATCGGATCACGTCCCGGAACAAAGCTCGATGCCTCTATCGGTTGGAAGAAAGTGAGTGGCAGAAGTCCTGCATCATTGCCAAGCTCGGGATTTTTTAAAACTCCCGGTGCAAACTGCGGTGTTTCTGTGAGAGCCGGACAATAAAGCTCTCCGTTTTCGTCTATTCCGAGAGGATCCATACCTACTCTTCTCTCAAACTTATACCCATAACCAAAAAAGTATGTATAGAATACCCAAAGTGTGTTATCAGGACCTTCCGCAATACTTCCGTGACCTGCACCACGAAGAAAGCCGTTTCTCTTAAGAGTGAGAGGGTCGTGCTTTTCCTGACGCTTAAATCCCGAAAGCGGACCTTCATCGGAATACATAACTCCGCAAGCATATGTTGAATACTGAGTTCCGCTTCCCGAATAAAGAAGGTAATAGCGGCTTCCGATTTTAATCATCCATTGTCCTTCCGTCCAGCCGATACGCTCGTTCTGATTGTATTCTCCGTGGCGTTCCCACTCCTTATCGGGTGAAAAAGAGTTTATCCAGACGGGCTCGCTTATAAGCTTCCACGGCTCATTCGGATCACATTCTGCACCAACCGTTCCGGTGACACATTCAATATCTTCATCCTCATTCGGCTCTCTTATTTCACACCAATAGAAATAAAGACGGTCATTCTCCGTAAAGTAACAACCATCGGGAACTTCCATTTGGTTGCCGTGCATATCCGTGAGGTTTCCGCAATGCTTGAACGGACCGAGTGGGCTATCTGAAACGTACATTTCAGGCATACTGTGACCGCTTAAGTACCACTTTCCTCTGAACTGTACTACTGCAGGACTATAGCGCAGATTCTCAACACCGATATCAACTTTTTCCCAATGTACGAAATCCTCCGTTACGTGGGCAACGCTGTAACTTGAATACATAATCCACTTGCCGTCGTGATATATAACGCTGGGGTCGGAAATTGAGCGATAATCCTTATAATCACTTACATTCAAACCGCAAATTGATATATCAAGCCATCTTCCGCTTCCTACTTTTTCAACGCATAACGGATTGCAATATGTTTTTTTCATTTTGACACCTCTGTTTGGATTAGTTTTCTGTTTTCATTATAAACCATAGTACGCCTTCAAAGCAATACTCAAATTCGTTAATTTTATGGGTGGAAGCACGCCTGCTCCCACCCATCTTTTTTATTTTGCAATATAATCGAGAATTCGCTTAATGAGAACTGCTACTTCTGCCCTTGTTGTGTAATCGGCAGGTGCGATTTTTCCGTTCTTTCCGTTTACAAGACCGGCTGTTATGAGTGCCGAGACGGCTTCTTTTGCATAGTCGGAGACATCAGAGAAATCCGCATATTCAACATCTCCGTTTTCAAGTTCCACACCAAGCTTCTGCATTGCACGGTATACAATTACCATCATATCCTGACGAGTGATTGTGTTTTTCGGTGCATATTTATTATCGCCAATTCCGTTTACAATGCCTGTGTTTCGGGCGATTGCAAGTTCTTTTGCAAAGTAATCGGAAGCATCAACATCTGCAAAATTCTCTGTGTTATCGCTTGAAAGCTCAAAAGCACGAACAAGGAGAATTGCAAAATCTGCACGTGTGATGTTATTTGCAGGTGAGAAGGTTGTCTCACTCGTTCCCTTGATAATTCCTTCTTCCGCAAGAGCGTTGATAGCATCACTTGCCCAAGCGTGTGCACCAAGATCAACAAATCCTCCGGTGGTTTCCGGAACATCGGGAGTTTCAACTTCCGGCTTTGAAGGTTCACTCGGCGCTGTGGAAGTTCCTACACCGCCTCCACCGGTTCCCCCACCGCCGGTGCCACCGCCGCCTGTTCCGGCTTCTCCTGTTCCACCACTCGGTGTTGAAGGTGTGGTCGGAGTATTCGAAGTATTCGGAGTTTCAGGTTGAGTCGGAGTTGTTGTTCCGCCCGTTGTTGAACCATAAACATCAACAGTAAAGTGAACAGTAGTTTCAAGTGCTCCGTCATTTGCAGATATTGCAACGTGGTTCTCACCAATCTGTGATTTATCGGGCTTCCATACGAGGCTCAAGCCGTCTTCACTTATCGCCATACCTCTCGGAAGCGATGTCCCGACAAGTTCAAGCTTCTTTCCAACAGGACTTACTGCTTCTATCGGAATCGTTATCAAGCTTCCAACAGATGCTGTCACATCATTGATTTCCTTGAAGACAGGAGCGTTGTTTGTTACCGACGGCATCGGAATTCTCAATGAATTTCCTTTTGCAACGTTATAAACATAACCCTGCTTTGTATCATTTGCATTTACATAGCTTCTGATTACAGACACATCTCCGATATCAAGCTTTACATTTCCATCCTCAAGAGATGCAGACTCAATTCTGTATGCACCATTCTGAACACCGTCATTATCAACGTATACATACTTTCCTGCAAGAGCTTCAACATCAGTTTCCATATCGGGTTTATATACGATATAGTTCTGCTTTGAAAGCTCTTCGGTGAAGCTCTGTACTGTTCCCGTGTAAGCCGCAATTGATTCTTCCGATTCAGCATCAACAAGCTTCAAGACCTCACCGTCATTAAGATAGGAATACATAATATTTCCTTCAGCATCAAAGGAAACCACACCGGCAAAACCTCGGAATGCAATCTTATCATCAATAACGTAATCGGCGGCATTGTTGGTTGAATAGATAATATAATCAACTCTTCCGCTTTCAAGAGTTACCTTGACTGCACTGTAAGCATCAAGAACACCCGGCTTTGAGCTTTCTTCACGAACCATTGAAGCCTTTTCTATCGATTTGATATACTTATTCATCACGTCATAGGGTTCAAACACGGTTGTAAATACAGTATCGAGGTTTGTTCCCTTTCTTCTGACCAGCATATATTCAAGGTTACCTGCGTGAGCATTACTCTTATTCTGAGGCGGAAGTGCCTTTGCAAAGGTCACTTCGGAAACGGGGCTGTCGTTCAGCATCGTGACACGAAGTCTCACATCACGCTTCTTATCCATAACCTTTTTCCAGTCCTTGACATTGAATTCAACGGTGAAATCCTTGTCAATCGACTGATATGTGCGAACTTCTCTGAGCCAGGTGTATCCTTTCGGATAGATTTCCGAGCTGACACCGCCCGGGTCGGGACCGTATTTTACATCCGGACCTGCATATGTACCGTATGTATTTCCTGCATCATCGGTGTACATCGGAGTTTCTTTTATATCTCCGAGACCTGCGATGGCCTCGTGCTCATCGGACTGTGAATGGAAGCTATAGAGATGGTCATTTCCACCCTTGATGTGGAAGAAGTCTATTCCATACGAAATTTCATCGTCCACCTCAACCATAACCACCGACCTTCTGTATTCCTCCGTATCGGAATAAACATCAGCACTTATATCCATAAGTTTTACTTTGCCGGAATCATCAAAATGTATCGGAGTTTGAGTAGTCTTAATAACTTCCTGTTCCTTCTCATCAACAACAACCGTGTTATGAGAAATGGTCGTACTTACCCACTGATAACGATTCGGCTGCTGACCCGTTTCCTCGGGATATCCGATATCAGGAGCAATGTTGAGACCGAATGCATCGGCAAAAAGGTTCAACGTATCACGATGACCGTGCATATCGGATTTTCCGAAATAGATTGCAAAGTCACGGTGAGTGTTGTTGTAGCTTGTCTCACTTGCAGATTCATATTCCCCACCTGCACGAAGTGCGGCAAAGCCGTATCCTGCGAGCATATCACTCGGAAGACTGAGCTTTCCGTAATTTTCTATGACTGCTTCAACATCCTTTGTGATTTGTTCGGGATCTTCATCAAGAATGCTGCCGCGAATCTCAAAGCCACGGGTTTCCTTCAAAAACCAAAGAGCCTGAGCGAGAATCGGTTTCTTTGTTTCCTTATATGCCAAAAGTATATCATCTTCCATGACTGCAATACCCGTTCCGCCGATTGCACCCGAGTCACCTGTGTGTGTTGTGTAGTATCCGCCGAGCAGGAGACGAATCTGGGCATCAAACATCTTTGTGAATTTGGCATTATCATAAAGGTCAGCCTGTGGATAAAGCTCAAAGCCACGTAGAAGCTCTGCAACACCGAGGAAGTGAGTAATCCATTCTCTGTTATAGCCCGGAGCATTTTCCTTTCCGCTTCCGTCACGGTCAATGTCGCCTATGAGTGAACCGAGGAACATTCCGCCCGATACAGGGACTGTTCTCGGAACTTTACCGGAGTTTATACTTGAAGTTCCTGCAACGGGACCCGGAGCAAATATCCAATCGATAATTTCGCCGGATTCAGGCATTCTGTTGAGAGCAACAGCCGCAGCCGCAAGGGATTTCTGATGCATACCGAAGTTGCCCCAATGCTCACCGTATTTTGTTCTCTCAAACATCTCAAGAAGAAGGTTGTCTTCAATGTTCTTCATAAGAGCACCTGGAGTGTCTTTGAGGTTAATCGGAATAAGCTCTCCGTTATTATCGTAAATCCAGTTTCCAAGCTCATCCGTTTCATATTGAGGAGATCTTTCGGAAAGATATGACGTTACATACGGATCGTTATATATCGGCTTAAATGCATCGTAAGCAAGTGCAAGGTCATATGTCATAAATGTAGTCCAGATAGCATCAACGATTGTACCGTAGTAATCATCTCCGCGCCATGTATGCCACCGGAACCAATCATAACCCGGGAAGAAATCTGCAACTCTGTCGAGAAGAATTGCACCTGCTCTTCCGTATTTTGCCTCACCTGTGTATACAAACGCAGTTGCGAGAGAATTGATTGCCTCTCTTACAACCTGTTCACCTGCATACCACACGCCGTTATGGAGAAAATAAGAAATAAATGTGTACTGAACCGGACCTTTTGTTGCTCCGTTCATATACCATGCATAACCGTTTCCGTTATCATAGTAGCTGGGGTCATATCCCGGAACAGTTGTTACATCTCCGTCCTCACCTACAATCTCCTTCGCCTTTTCAAGAGAGATATAAGGCATCTTATATCCGAATCCGTCATCAACACCCCAACCCGTAATACCAAGCTGTTTGTCGATATCCGGATAGAGGTTGTTTGTAAGGTAACCACCATTTACATTGTATCCGTAGTGGTCCTTCCACTCCTGACTTTCACGTGCATTGTTCCATGATGCAAGTTTCTCTGTCCACTCTGCAGTTCCCGGAGTTTCTGTGGGATAGCTCGGGAATTTTCCGATATGCGAACAGGAGCTACCCGCCTTTATATCCTCACAGACAAACTTCTCGTGGTGATTCTGCAAAGCTCTGTCAATTGAGAACGTTCCGTCATCGGCAAGACCGAGCTTATAGAAAGATCCGAAGTCGTTTGAAGGGAATTGGCGCTTACACTCAGGACACTGAACCTTCCAAGGATTGTTTATGGCATTTGTCGGGAAAACACTATTGTATTTTGTTCCTATATCTGCCTTACAGAATCGGCAGAAATTCTTTGTCGGGTCATACTTGTGTCCGATGTGATAATAACGCGGTAATCCTTCAGATGCAATGAGCTCATAGAGTTTATCAAGGTTCTCTACGTATCTGTCGGCGTTTGCTTTTGCAGACTTAACCTCATTGCGTGCCCATGCATATTTTGATGCGTTTATCTTAGCATTTTCACGTTCTTCCAATGTGTATATCTGAGGATCAATAGTTGCATCCCAACCAACCTCAACTTCAATAGGTTCAATCACAATGCCCTCTGCCGCACCGTTTTTATAGTCAGAGCTTACGGAAGCTGAAATTAACGCTTTACCCATAGCAAGACCGTAAATGCTTCCACCTTCAGAAAGCTCAACATATTCGGCACCTTCGAGAATTTCCCAGGAAATATATTTATCCGGAATCGACAGCATGTTTCCGCTGTTCATTTCCGCTGTTGCGCCGAGCTTTGCAGCACCGTAGACATAGACAGACTCGGGAACTGTTATTCTTATTCCGTTATCAACTATACCTGAGTTATCGGAAACGTAAACAACACACTCAGCTTTCTTGGTTATACCGTCATATGTTACCGTTGCCGAAAGCTTGACTTCACCTTCATTGATACCTGTAATCACACCGTTTTCATCAATTGTTGCGATATCTGTATCTTCAGATTTATATACGACTGCAGTAATATCGCCCTCTGCATAATCGATATTCTCACCCTTGACGGTTTTAAGTCTGAGTGATGTATTGACCGATTCACCGAGAGGTATAACATTGCTTCCGCCGTCAAAAATGACTTCCGCGCTGCCTAAAGCGTTTTCATCCGAGAAAGTAAATGAGTTTACATAGGCAGCATCTCCGCCGGCACCGCCTGCACCGGTTTCACTTACACGATAAACTACAAGATGCTCACCTTCGGTAATTTCTTTTATTCCGAAAGGCTTTATGCAACCGTCACTATTCTCAACAGCAGAATAGAAATCAGCTGTTCCCACATAATATTCGCTTGTGGGCACTGCATATTTGAGGATGTTGGATTCAAATTCTTCCGTTGCCGGCATTACATAAAGATCAAGTGCCGCATTTCTCCAACGGCATCTGAACATATCTCCTTCTGCGAGATACATACTGGTTTTGGGGAACTTAACCTTAAATGCCACATATGAGTTATAGAGGTTTGCCCCACCCTGCCAGACTATCTGTGCAGCTGTTCCCGTACCGTTAAGCATTATGTCGGGATATCTTGAATCAAGGTTTACCGCACTATGGAAAATCCACGGGCGGAAATCCGTGTATGCTTTAATATCATTTACCTTATCATAGTTATCGGCAGGATATACACCCTTTTTGAAGTTGATTTCAACAACAGATGAAGGAGCGACATCCTCGCTGTAAACAACAATCTTTTCGGGAACACTTTCGATTATATTTCCTCGAATGTTGATTTTCGCTTTTACTTCAAATGTACCTGCTCCCGTTGCACGAACGGTTTTTCCGCTTTCCGTAACAGCAGCGACACCTTCTTCGGACTCATTGATAACTTCGAGGCTTTCGATTATTCCGCCGGGCAAAGCCTTTCTGTTTGCAAGCTCATATCCCGTTGTGAAGAGAAGCTCTTCACCAATCATAACTCTATTGTTTGTATAGAGATATGTCTTGATAATCTTATAATTGTTATCAACGGTAATCTCGGTTTCGGAATGGCTGACTGCTCCGTTAAGGATTACGCAAGTCTTAAGAGTTCCAACACCTTCGGAAAGAGCAACTATTTCTCCGGTTTTGCTGTCATATTTAAGAATATTCTTATCGTCCTCGGCAATCTCATAGAGGAAATCAGCACCTGCAAAATCCACGGTTCCGCCGTCGGTAAGTCTGCCTGTTACGGACTTTACCGTTACAGCTTCTCCAACACCTATTTCATTTTCAGTAACACTTGTGGTTACCTCAATTTCTCTCGGAGTTCCTACAAGGTGAATGCTTCTGAGAAGAATATATTCCTGTCCGGGACTTTTTCTGCTGTAACAGCCTTTGACTATCATAAGATATTCTGCATATCCCTTTGAATAGTCAAGCGCATCGGATGCAGTAAACTGTCCTGAAAAAGCACGCCAGGCAACTCCGCCGCTTGTGCCATATAAATCTGCATCTGCTACGAGATTCTTCGGAGCACAATACGAACCTATGTTGCTTGTGATGCTTGCAAATGTCATATCGGATGTATACGGAAGCATATAAATTTCCGCACGTCCGGCACTTGTATATTCGCGGCCTCTTACGTCAACGTTATACGTTCCTGCTGCCGGAACCTTTACCTTATATGCAACCCAGTCACCGTTATAACCAGAGAGATCTGTCCAGTTTGCGCTTGTTCCGAGATATGTACCTGTGGAGTCGGGTCTTGTGAGCCTTGCAGCCACCATACCCCAGGGACGGTCAGTTCCGTAGTCACGCATTGTATAACCTTCAAACTGTGCTTCCGTGACCGGAGTTCCCTTTTTTGCTCCCGATATTGTGAGACCCTGGGTATAATCCTCATACATACCGCTATAGAAATAGTAATCCTGATTTATTCCCGAAAGAGGAGCTGACGGCATAACGTTGACAGTAACCTCAACAGATTTTGTTATTCCGTTGAGAGTACCGCTGACTTTGAGTGTTGCCGAAGCTTCTGCTATGGCATAAATTTCTCCACTCTGTGTCTCAATGAGTGCACCGTCTTCATTGTCTATAATTTCTACCGTGGAAGTTCCGTTTGTGCCATCACTTTCCACATCATTTACAAACCACTTTATTTCAGGAGATATCTTATTACCTACTCTTACCTCACCAAAGTCCGCCTCGATTTTTGTAAGCTCGGGTGGTGCAACATAAGGTGTGAGAGTTATACCCTTTGTTTTGAAATAAGTTGCCCATGAATGTGTTGATGCACCACTTCCCTTGACAAAACTTATAACGACATAGTATTCTCCCGAATCGAGATAAACATTGTCGTATTCACCGACAAGTGAGGAGCTTCCGCTCTTTACCCATGCATCCTGAGAAATAATAAGTTTTGACTGCGGATCTGAATAAACACTTGCAAGGTCAAGAGATGATGAGTTCATCGTCCACTTGCTGTCTGCATATGCTACGGGAACAAAATAGATATTGAGCTTACCGTATTGCTGATATGTTACATAAGACATTGACGGTGTGTATGTTCCCGAATTTTCAATTTTGGCTTTAAGGATAATTGCGTTATTGGTATCGCTCTCCAAAGTGCTTGTGACAGCTCTGAAGGTTGTTCCGCCGTCTTTTTCGGCATACATAACCTGAGCATCCATACCAATCTTGCTATAATACATCCATGCGCCTGTTGATACCTTTTTATCAAGAGCCGCATAAGAAGTTATTGTGGTCATATCCACATTGCCGCTTGTATATCCCGACTTTGCCTCTGCATTGAAGGAAAATACAACAGGTGCAGATGCATCCGGTGCAACGTATGGTGTGAGAGTGAGTCCTTTTGTTTTGAAATATGCATTTGATGCATGAGTTGATGTACCGCTTCCCTCAAAGAGACTTACAAGGACATAGTATTCTCCGGAATCAAGATAAACGTTATCGTACTCGCCAACTACATTTGAAGAGCTTCCACTTGATACCCAACCATCCTGAGATACTACAAGCTTAACGCCTGAATCTGCAAACACTTCCGAGAGATTTAAGTCTGTTGCACTCATTGTCCACTTGCTGTCTGCATATGAAACGGGAACAAAATACACATTGAGTCTACCGTACTGTGCATATTTTGCATAAACCATAGACGGTGTGTATGTACCTGCTTTTTCTACCTTTGCCTTCAGAATGAACGCATTATTTCCGAGGTTTGTCTTTGCAGCTCTAAAGGTTGCTCCGCCATCTTTATCTGCATACATCGTGTATCCGTCCATTCTGTGACAGATACCCGAATACATCCATGCACCGGTTGATACGGAGCTATCAAGCTGTGTGTAAGACTTCATAAGTCGCATATCCACATTAGAAGCCGCAGTATTTCCTGCCACAGCTTCCGCAATGAAGGAATACACAACAGGTGTAAGCTCTTCGGTGTCTTCTGCTCCTGCTGTGAGGGCAATTGCCGGAAGAATGCCAATTACCATTGCACATGCAAGAATCAACGATAATATTCTTTTCATAAAGTACCTCCGTTTTCTTTAAGCACTATGAATTCAGCCTTTTGCAGGGATAGTGCACAGACACTATCCCTGCAAAAATTTTAATCACTATATATTACTTTATATTCTCCGTCTTCTTCGTAAATCATATAGCCACGTGCATAGCTTTCATCACCAAACGGCTTTGCGGTGAACTGACCATGGTTTGCACCTTTCTTTGAAGTTGCCTTATACTTACAACTGTCAACAGTTCCGCCTGCATTGTCACCAAAGAGGATGCCGACTTCGACAATATTCTTTCCGCCTGCATCATATTCTATCATATATGACTTTGTACCGTCAACGTCTGTCTTGACTGCCTTATCAAGTACAACAAGGGGCTGAGCAGTTCCTTCGACATATGTAATCTTTTCAACATTGTCCCATACGAAGTATTCATATGTTGTGCCGTATCCTACACGTACGCTGTCTCGATACCATACAACAGGAGCACTATAAGTTTTTGTGATTTTTGTATCGTATTTGAGATTTTCTTCACCTGCAACGGTAAACGTGTCGTCTGTATCTCCAAATACTGCAACTGCACGGGTGACCGGGGCTGTGAGAATTGTATCTGCAAGGGTTTTATTCTCTGCCGTGAACCAATCAAGGAACTTAAAGCCCGTAAGGCTTGGAGCTTCCGGCGCCGCAACTTCTCCGTCAACTACTTTTACACTTGTGATATATTCACCGTTTCCTCCGAAGAATTCAACGGTGTTTGCATCGGTATTCTCTGTATAAACTGCCGTGAGATAAGCATTTGTAATAAGCTTATATATAAAGCTTGACTCTGTTGAAACAAGCTCACCCTTTTCTTCCGTTCCACGCACCCAATGACGGAAGGTATAACCATCTATCTCCGGAGCTTCAACCTCAACCTCATCACCACGTGTATAACGGCTTCCGATTACTTCAATATCATCATTTATGTTGTTTGCGATTGCAAGAGATACATACTGATTTTCTACATCTTCGCTGAGGGGTGATATCCAATCAAGCTCCAAGCTATTTATGTATGCAAATGCTCTGCCCTGCGAATCATTGCCGTTTCCGATATCGGATATAAGAACAATGACATAGTATTCATCATCGGAGAACTTAAAGGGCTTTCCTGATTTTTTCTCTCCCGTGCTCATATCAACAGAAGCCACGAGAGATACACCGGGGTCTGCAACCATCTCCGAAAGGTTCATGCCGTCTGCCATCGACCATCTTGTATTTGCATATGCAACAGGTACTATGTATGTATTTACTATCGAACAGTAACCTGCAGCTGTCCAGGTTATCGACGGCGTATATATACCCGGATTCTCAACGAGAACTTTGAGGGCATATCCGCTGTTTCCGATATTTGCTTCAACGGATCTGAACTGCAATCCTCCGTCATATAACGAACCGGTATCAATGTTCGTCTCACACATATATCTCCACGGAGCAGAGATTGATGCATCAATGTTTGCATATCTTATCCATTTTACCGTTTTCTGTCCGCCTGCAGCATCCAATGTGAATACATATTTCACATCTCTTGAAACATTTACGTCTATAGTGTTTATAAAATCAACACCACAGGAGGATGCAGTTACCTGAATGGTTGCAATTCCTTCTTCAACACCTGTGACAACACCGCTGTTATCTACCGTTGCAACGGAAGGCATGAGGCACTTGTATGAGATACTGTTTGCAGGAACAGAATTTCCCGATGCATCCTTGATAGTTGCGGAAACAGTTGCTGTCTCACCAAGTTTTACGGTATTCTCGGAAACCGCGAGAGAAAGCTCAGCCTGACGTGTGAGGGTAATACCCTTTGTTCTGAAATATGTATTTGAAGCGTGTGAAGAATCTCCGCTACCTTTGAACATACTTATAAGGACATAATATTCTCCCGAATCGAGATAAACATTGTCATATTCTCCGGTTATGTTTGCGCTGCTTCCGCTTTTCACCCAACCGTCCTGAGAAGCGACAAGTTTAACCCCTGAGTCTGCAAACACTTCTGCGAGATTTAAATCTGTTGCACTCATAGTCCATTTGCTGTCTGCATATGAAACGGGAACAAAGT
>JAFSEA010000078.1 GCA_017435965.1 Oscillospiraceae bacterium | reverse complement strand
CAGTTGTCACCCATATTGCCGAATGCCATCATCTGTACGTTTACTGCAGTACCCCAGGAATAGGGGATATCGTTGTCACGACGGTAAACGTTTGCACGGGGGTTGTTCCATGAACGGAAAACAGCCTTGACAGCACCGATGAGCTGTTCCTTCGGATCGGAGGGGAAATCGGAACCGATCTTTGATTTGTACTCGGCCTTGAACTGAGTTGCAAGCTCTTTGAGGTCATCGGCAGTAAGGTCGATATCGGAAGTTACGCCTTTGGCTTCCTTCATCTCATCAATGAGCTGCTCGAAGTATTTTTTGCCGACTTCCATAACAACGTCGGAATACATCTGAATAAATCTTCTGTAGCAGTCCCATGCCCATCTGGGGTTGCCTGACTTCTTGGACATAACTTCAACAACTTCATCGTTAAGTCCGAGGTTGAGGATAGTGTCCATCATACCGGGCATTGAAGCACGTGCACCGGAACGAACGGAAACGAGAAGGGGATTCTCGTTGTCACCAAACTTCTTTCCGCAGATTTCTTCAAGCTTTGTGATATACTCAAAGATTTCACTTTCAATTTCGGGAGCGATCTTTTCTCCATCATCGTAGTAACGTGTGCAAGCCTCTGTTGTAACGGTGAATCCCTGAGGAACAGGCATTCCGAGACTTGTCATTTCAGCAAGGTTAGCGCCCTTACCGCCGAGGAGGTTGCGCATAGAACCATTGCCCTCGGAAAACAGGTATACATATTTGTTTCCCATTTTCTATCATCCTTTCTTTTGTTCATCTGATACAGTATAACACAAAAACTCATAAATTTCCATAATTAAATGTAAAAAAATCTAAAATCGTCTTTTGGGATTTTTAATTAGATGTTGAGAGGTAATTCGGAATGTGCCTATTTCATAAATATTCTGTCAAGGAAAAGTGAAAAAATATCGTATACAGACAGCTTTTTTATTGATTCATCCGCAACGATTGGAATTTCCATAAGAAGCTCATTGTCGGAAAATAAAGTCATAACACCTATTTTTTGACCTTTTTCTACCGGAGCATTTATTTCTGTCGGGATAGAAATTTTGGACTCAATGCCTTGAATTTTATTTTTTTCAATGAGAACGGAACCGGAGATCTCTAAGGACAGCGAAACTTCCGGTTTGTCACCGAGCTTTACCGGTAGGGTATCTAAAGCGAGACCTTCGGGTCTGTAAACCGCGTAGTTAGCAAATCCGAAATCAAGAAGTTTTGTTGCATCGGAAAAACGTTCTTTGCTTGATGGGGCTGCCATAATTACCGCAATGAGTTCCATTCCGTCACGCTCTGCCGATGCGGAAAGACAGAATTTCGCATTTGATGTGGAACCGGTCTTCAGTCCTGTTATCCCCTTATATGTTCTTATAAGTTTGTTGGTGTTTGCAAGCTGAAATGCACCGTCGCGGAGTGAGTCCATCCAGATTGTGGTGTATTCTTTGATTTTTGAATGTTTCAAGAGCTCCTTCGACATAATTGCAATGTCGTGAGCACTTGTGAGATGACCGTCTGCATCCAGACCTGTACAATTCTTGAAAGATGTATCATTCATCCCGAGGTACTTTGCTTTCTCATTCATCAAGGAAACAAAGCCTTCTTCACTGCCTGCAATATGCTCGGCAAGTGCTACGGCGCTGTCGTTACCGGATGCGATAACCGTTGCTTTCAACATATCATTCACACTCATTTGCTCACCGGGAGAAAGAAATACTTGTGAGCCACCCATACTTGCGGCGTGATCGCTGACTGTTACCGTGTCGGTAAGTGCGATTTTTCCGCTGTCTATTGCTTCCATAACCAATAAAAGTGTCATAACTTTGGTTACGCTTGCCGGCGGATGCTTTGAATGTGAGTCCTTTTCGAAAAGGATTTTGCCGCTGTCGCGTTCCATCAGTATCACATGAGGAGAAACAGTTTCGGGAGGAACATTTGCGAAAACGACCGGCAGACAGAACAAAAAAACAAGAAGAAAGGTTAATAAGCGCTTCATAAATTCACACCTCCGTGATGATTTATAAAAATATATGTTTGGTTTTCACAACTTATTATGAAGCGTGTACAAAAAAACAGAAAAAGCATAAGATGGGATGAGGAGTGAATGCTTATGGAAGAATTGTTATTTACGGGTAAATCGGCAACCCATGCACAGATGATGAAAAGAGTTCTTGATAAAAGTGGTATTGCGGCAAGAATTGTGAGGCCGGACATCAATATAACTCACGGTAATTGTTCATACGCAGTCAAGATATCTCAGATGTATTTCGGAGAGGCAGTTGAGGTGTTGAAAAGAAGCGGAATCATGCCGGTAAGGGCGGTACTTGTCTATGGAAACGGATATAGGGAGATTTCAATATGATATATCTTGATAATGCCGCAACAACGTTGATAAAACCGCCGGAAGTGAAGAAAGCAATGACAGAAGCTTTGGATATATGCGGAAATGCCGGACGCGGCGGGCATGAAGGGGCTCAAAAAGCGGCGGAAATCATATTCGAAGCAAGAGTAAAGGCTGCAGACGTTTTTGGTACAGAAAGTGCCGAACAAGTGGTTTTTACTCAAAATGCAACTCATGCATTGAACATTGCCATAAAAGGAATTGCCGTTCCCGGAGAATGTGTTATCTCGGGATATGAACACAACTCGGTTGTACGACCTCTTGCGACACTTTCGGAAAAAGGAGTGAAAATTTCCGTTGCAAAAAGCCGATTGTTTGACAGCGACGGTATGGTCAGGGATTTTCGCAGAAAGATATCCAAAGATACCAAGTTTTGCGTTTGCACCCATGTGTCCAACGTTTTTGGTTATATTCTGCCGATAAAAGAGATAGATGAAATTTGCTTCAATAAAGGTATTCCGCTTATTATTGACGCTTCACAAAGTGCAGGGGTTTTGCCTGTGAAGTTAAATAACTTGCGTGCTGTAGAATGTATCTGTGCACCGGGACATAAGGGTTTGTACGGACCGCAGGGAACTGGAATTCTGATTTGCAGGAATGGAGAGAAATTAAAAACTTTGATTGAAGGAGGAACGGGAAGTAATTCGGAAGATATGCGGCAACCTGAGTTTTTGCCGGATCGGCTTGAAGCAGGAACACAAAACCTTCCCGGAATAGCAGGACTTTCCGCGGGTCTTGAGTATATCAGAAGGAGAGGAGAAGACAAAATTCTTGTTCACGAAAGAAAACTGGTTGATTTTATAGTGAGCGAACTTGTTAAGATTCCTCAGGTAAAAGTGTTTTGTTCGAGAGAAAAAAATTTACAAACGGGAGTTGTCTCATTTGTTGTAAAAGGACTTAGTTCGGAAAAAACAGCGGAATTTCTCGCGGAGGAAGGTATCGCAGTAAGAAGCGGAAAACATTGTGCTCCGCTGGCTCACGGCACCGTTGGAACGAGTGGTGGGACAGTACGTGTAAGTGTGTGTGACTTTACAAAAGAAAATGATGTGTTTATGTTGGTATTTTCGCTCAAAAAAATAATAAGAAAAAAATTATTAAAAAATATGTAAAAATCACAAAAAAATGTTCCAAATTTTCTTGAGTTGTGTTATGATAATATTGATTAAGTTTGAAAGGCAGAAGTGACGGATGATGAATGTATGGGAACGTATTGTCAAATATGTAACGCTCTTTGGTATTTGGGATATTATCGATATCCTGATAGTTGCATATTTAATCTATAAGCTCATTTGCTTTACGAAGAGATCGAATGCAGGAAGAGTTATAAAGGGAATAGGTTTATTCGTTGTAATAACTCAGATTTCTGACTCATTGGGACTCAAGCTTCTGAATTTTTTGCTTGTAAATGCAATGCAACTGGGACTTCTTGCGCTGGTTGTGTTGTTTCAGCCTGAGCTTCGCAGAGCTTTTGAAAAGTTTGGCAGCAGATGGTTTACTCCACTCACAATAGAGCGTGAAAAAGATAATTCCGAAATGGAATTTGCGATTTCCCAAACTGTTGATGCGTGCGTTAATTTGTCTGCAACAAAGACAGGCGCACTCATAGTTTTTGAGAGAGAAATACTTTTGAACAGCTATGTAAAAACGGGAACTGTTATTGATTCTGCAATGAATTCTGAATTGATAAAAAATATCTTCTATCCAAAAGCACCGCTTCATGACGGAGCACTTATAGTCCAGAAAGGTCGTGGAGCTGCCGCAGGATGTGTGCTTCCCCTTTCGGGCAATACAGATCTCAGCAAACAGCTCGGTATGAGGCATAGAGCCGGGGTCGGTATGAGCGAAAATTCAGATGCGGTTGTAGTTGTAGTTTCTGAAGAAACCGGGGCGATTTCCGTAGCCATCGGAGGTATGCTCAAGCGTCATCTTGCTGCCGAAACTCTGGAAAAGATTTTAAAGAATGAGCTTATTCCGAATTCAGAAGAGACGGAAAAGAACAATATTCTGAAAAACCTTTTCAACCATATAAAAGAAGGCGCAACAGAGGACGAAGCGGAAAAATGAGAAAGGAAGGAAAAACGGATATGAAACGCATTAAGAAAAATGATCTTCTTTTAAAGCTCCTGTCTCTTTTTCTCGCTATTTTCATTTGGGTTTATGTTGCGGGAACGAATAATTTTCAGGAAGAATATATGTACGAAGGTATAGAACCTGTGTTTTTGGGTGAAGAGGATTTGAAAAACTCCAAAAATCTCGAGCTCATTTCAAAAGGAAGCGTCAACATTGAAGTGTCCGGATCTTATAGTGACTTGATTGCTCTTAATAAGTCTGATATAAAAATTGAGGCGAATCTTTCAAGCATGGGAATAACCGAGCCGGGTACATACTATGTTCCTTATACGGTTGAACTTCCGTCTGCCGCATATGTGATTGAGAAAAAGGAACCGCAGGAAATCAAAGTTGAGTTTGAACGAAAAGATACAAAAATGATTGATGTCATTGTGAATACCGATAGGATCGCTGCAGATGGATATGTTGTATATAACAAGGATGTAAAGATTTCACCAAAACAGATCGGAGTAACAGGATTTCAGGAAGATATAGACAAAATTGATCACGCAACGATAAATACAGGGAAAAAGGATGCTAAAAGTGAAGTTAAAGGTGAATTTTCATATAAATTCTATGATGAAAAGGGAAATTGTCTGGAAAACATTTCTGTAACTACCGATTGTGATAAGGTGAGTGTCAGCATTCCTGTGTTAAAAACAAAGAAGGTTCCTCTCAGACTTGAGGTTCAAGGAGAGACTAAACTGAAAAAGTATGTTCAATACACGCTTGACCCGAAAGAATTGGAGATAGCGGGCGATGAAGAAAAATTGGCAGATATTGATTCTTTGGTCGTGGGAACAGTAAATCTTGCAGATGCGTTTTCTGAAGAAGAAAAGATTTGTACAATAAATACACCTGATGAAATTATGAATGTAAGCGGTGTTTTTGAAGCCAAAGCCGAAGTGGAATTGGTTGGTATGGAATCAAAAACGATTATGGCATCCTTTATAAGGTTTAAAGGCATCAAGAATGAAAATGAAGAAAAGGTCAGATTTATCACAACGAATTTGCCGGTCACGATTTATGCTCCTACAAGTGAGATTGAAAATATCGGAGATGATGATATAATAGTAACTGTTGATTTGAGCAATACAAACCTCACAAAAGGTGAGCATTCCGCAGAAGCTAAAGTAGAGGTGGTCGGAATATCTGATGTCATAGTTAAAAAAGACGAATATTTAGTTCGTTTTGAGGTGAGCTGATTCGGAATATGTTTGGGTATATAAAGCCGCTTAAGTGCGAATTAAAAGTTCGGGAATACGATTATTACCGCGCCGCATATTGTGGACTGTGTCATACTTTGCGAAAACGCTGTGGTATAAAGGCACGATTTATCGTCAATTATGATTTCGTATTCATCGGATTGCTGCTGTCCTCGGCGGGAAAAAACGATGAAAAAATATCAAAAAAGCGATGCCTTGTATGTCCGAAGGGACGAGAGTGCATAGAATCTTCGGCGTATAACACAGCTGCGGATGTTTCTGTTATACTTACATATCTCAAACTTTGTGATAGCATAAGCGACAATGGTTTCTGGAAAGGTCTCTTTAAGGGAAGACTTCCGAAATTATTGCTTCGCAGAGCATATAAAAAAGCCCGGAAAGCCATTCCGGTATACGCTGAGCGTGCCGAGTCTCTGTATAATGCTCTTTGTGAATTGGAAAGAAACAATTCACCCTCTATTGATGAGACTGCGGATAAGTTTGCCGGAATGCTTGCTGAAATACCGGGCGGAGAAACAAAAAATGATAGGATACTAAAAGAGATATTTTATCACATAGGCAGGTTTGTATACATTATTGATGCTTTGGATGATTTGCCGGAGGATTATGAAAAGGGCGAATATAATCCAATAGTATGTCGCTTCAATTTGAAATCGGCAATATTGCCTGATGAAGCAAAGGAAAGAGTGCTGCTTACTCTGGAAGATAGCAGGCAGGCAATTTTGCGTGCATTTGAACTGTTTGACAAGTCGGACTCGGAAAACTTGTTGAGAAACATAATTGATTACGGAATGAACATTTCGGTGCGGAATGTTTTGGATAAGGAGAAAGAAAATGAGAGATCCATATGAGGTGCTTGGTGTTTCAAAAAATGCCTCAACGGCGGAAGTTAAAAAAGCTTATCGGGAGCTTGCCAAGAAGTATCACCCCGATAACTACATAAACAATCCTCTTGCTGATCTTGCTGAAGAGAAAATGAAGGAAATAAATGAAGCGTATGATGCGATAATTAAGGGAAACGCTTCGGGAACGCAAACTTCTGGAGGATATGGTTCAGGCTCTTACCATTCGGGTTCGGGATCAAAGAATCCGAAGCATATGGAAATACGAAGAGCAATATCTTCGGGAAATATCATTTTTGCCGAGCAACTTTTGTCTGAATGCAAAGAACATGATGCGGAATGGAATTTTCTTATGGGATGCGTTATGCTTCGAAAAGGTTGGTATGATAGCGCAAGGTCTCACTTTTCTACCGCATATTCCATGGAACCGAATAACAGGGAATATGCAGAAGCGATGGGACGAATGCAATATGGCAACCGTGGCCCCGGTATGGGAGGAGCAATGCTTACCCCCTGCGATTGTTGTGCAGGACTTATGTGCGCAGATTGCTTGTGCGATTGCATTTGATTTGGTGAGAGTATGAGAAACAACAAAGTGAGGAACCTTGCTTTTTCCTCGATGTTTGCAGCACTTTCTGTGATAGTATGTGTGTTGGGATCGTTTTTTTCTACTATGTCACTTACAATCACAGCGATAACCGGAGTGATTTCAGCTGTTGCGGTGGTTCAGTGCGGATATAAGTATGCCGCACTTACTTATGCAGCAGCCTCTGTTTTGGTTTTTTTGTTTGTTCCGAATCGTGAATGTGCAGTTTATTATATCTTGTTTTTCGGACACTTCCCGATTGTGAAGGTATTCCTCGAAAGAATACGGAGCAAGGTGCTTCGTCAAAGCCTTAAGCTTGTCATTGGAAATATTCTTTTTGCTTTGATCTTGTGGATTTTGGTTCACCTGATAGGAATTGAAGAAAATATTGCCCATAAGGAAGTTTTGATCCTGGCAGGTTTGTTTAACGCGGCATTTATTTTGTACGATGTTCTTCTCGGAAGAATTGTTGCAATATATATCGGCAAAAGATTGGGAAAGAATGGATTTCGTTGACAAAGTCCATCTTGAATTGGTATAATATTTAAATAACAAAAATTACTCAGAAGCAGGAGAATTATTATGGTAAAAAGTATGACAGGCTATGGCCGTGCAACCGAAACGTTGAACAAGAGAAGTATAACTGTAGAAGTAAAATCAGTTAATCATCGTTTCCTTGACTGCACGGTAAAAACTCCGCGGGCATATATTTTTCTTGATGACCCCATCAAGAAAGTGGTCTCTGCCTGCATAAGTCGCGGAAAAACCGATGTGTTTGTTACCGTTGATAATTCCGAGGCGGAGAATGTAAATGTAAGAATAAACGAATCTCTTCTCAGGGGATATATGGATGTATTTGCAAAACTCAAGGATGAATATGGAATAAGAGATGATGTGTCGGTAACCAATATCGTGAGAATTCCGGATATGATGAATGTAGAGAAACAGGATGACGATATTGATGAATTGACAGCAGATGTTATAACCGTCCTCAATGCTGCCTTGGAAGGTCATTCTGAAATGAGAATAAAAGAAGGCGAAAAGCTTGCGGAAGATATACTGGGTCGCCTTCAGCTTCTTGAGGATATGGCAGGTCAGGTTGAAGTGCGTTCTCCCAAGCGTGTTGAAGAATACAGAGAAAAGCTTGAGGCAAGGATGCGTGAGGTTCTTGAATCTGCAATGATTGAACCCCAGAGAATTCTCACGGAAGCCGCGATTTTTGCGGATAAGGTTGCTGTTGATGAAGAAACTGTCCGTCTCAGAAGCCATATTGCTCAATTCCGTGATATGATTTCCGGTGGCGGAGCGATAGGAAGAAAGCTCGATTTTCTCGTTCAGGAGCTTAATCGTGAAGTGAACACCATCGGTTCAAAATCCAATGATGTGGAAATGACTTCAATTGTAGTTGATATGAAGTCAGAGATAGAGAAAATACGTGAGCAGGTTCAGAATATTGAATAGAGGAGAGCGAATTCGGTGAAACTGATAAATATAGGTTTTGGCAATATGGTCTCATCTGATCGTATTATAACAATTGTAAGTCCGGACTCTGCGCCAATAAAAAGAATGGTGCAGGAAGCCAAGGAAAGAGGTATGCTTATTGATGCCTCTTATGGACGAAAAACCCGAGCTGTTATCATAATGGACAGCGACCACATAATTTTATCGGCAATTCTTCCTGTTTCCATATCAAGCCGTGTGAACGGAAAAGATACCCCGGAAATCCAGGAAGATGAAGAATAATAAAAACAATTTGGAGGTACACTACTATGATGTTATATCCCGCAATGAGCGATCTTTTGAAAGAAGTCAATGGCAGATATTTGCTTGTCAATCTTGCCGCACGCAGAGCACGCGAAATTTCTGAGTATGCGGAAGAACAGGGAATCGAGCTTTCCGAAAAGCCGGTAAGCCTCGCTATCGGCGAAATTGCAGAGAGCAAACTCGGCGCAGTGCCTGTTGAAGACTGATTTTCTTCGGAGGAAACATTTTGAACACTCAGATGCTTGTTGCAAGCGTTGCCGTGGAAGCGGCAACATATGCAATAGATAAGCCTTATGAATATGCTGTTCCGTCAAAGCTTTGCGACAAAGTTGTTCCCGGAGTCCGTGTCCGTGTAGGATTCGGGCGAGGTGGTCGCAGGACGGAAGGTATTGTTCTGGACGTACATAAGTCGGATTTGCAGACTTCAAGAGCAGGACTTAAACCGATAATAAGTGTTATCGATGAAACTCCGATTCTGGAACCAACACTAATCAAGCTTGGCTTGTGGCTTCGTGAACAGTATTTTTGTACCTTCTTCGATGCGGCAAAAATAATGATTCCGTCAGGTGTGTGGCATAAAATAGATATGTTATATACCCCTGCAGATCGCCTGGAAATTGATGCCGCTTCGGATTTGGTTTCTGCAATTGCAGGTGGTCCGGAAATGGCTCGGATGGTTTTCAGATCTGCTGCTTCCGTGAAATTAAGTGAGCTTGTTGCTGTTTTTGATGAAAAATCAGTTAAAAAGGTTATGCACTTGTTAGTGTCCGAGGGATTTGTTTATGCATCTGAAGATATTAAGCAAAAGGTTTCCGATAAAACGGAACGTTTTATAAAACTTGCGGTGACGGAGTCTCAGGCAGATGAATATGTCATACGCAAGAAGGTTAAAACAACTGTTCTTGACGGCATAGAAATATTAAAAAGAACGAAATTGGTTTCCGCCAAAGAGCTCTGTTATTTCACAGGCATGTCGGTATCGCAGCTGAACACCCTCAAAAAGAATGGCATAGTAGAATATGAAGCTGTTGAGACATATCGTCGTCCGCGACCGGAAGGTTTTTTTGATAAGCGTGAGATTGTTCTCAATGAAAAACAAAATGAGGTATATGAAGGGATACTCTCTCAGCTTTCCGAAGCTCCGGCGTGTGCTCTTTTGCACGGAGTTACGGGAAGCGGAAAGACTCTCGTATATTTTAAGCTCATTGAGAAAATAATTTCTATGGGCAAAACCGCAATCCTTCTTGTGCCGGAAATTTCTTTAACTCCTCAGCTTCTTCGTCAGGTCTATGCACAGTTCGGAGAAAGAACCGCGGTAATGCATAGTGCATTGTCATCGGGAGAAAGATACGATGAATGGAAGCGCATAAGAAACGGCGAAGTGGATGTTGTTGTGGGAACTCGTTCTGCAATATTTTCACCTCTGAAAAACATAGGAATAATCATTCTGGATGAGGAACAGGAAGATACATACAAGTCATCGTCAAATCCGCGTTATCATGCAAGAGAAGTGGCAAAGTTCAGATGTGTCTCGGAATCTGCGCTATTGCTTCTGGGATCAGCCACTCCGTCCGTTGAAAGTATGTACTATGCTAAAACCGGCAGGTATAAACTTTTTACAATCTCCGAACGTTTCAACGAGCGTCCTCTTCCGAAGGTAATAATTTCTGATGCGAGAAAGAATTTGCTTTCAGGGAAAGATTTTGTAATCGGAAAAGAACTGTATAATGAACTTGCCGCCAACATAGAAAAAGGTGAGCAGAGTATTTTGTTTCTGAACCGTCGCGGTGCAAGTAAGTATGCGGTATGCAGTGAGTGCGAAGTTGTTCCGGAATGTCCTAATTGCAGCGTTCCCCTTGTTTTTCATTCAAAAAATATGCGGCTTATGTGTCACCATTGCGGTTTTTCAAAAAAGGCAGTAAATGAGTGTGAAAGTTGCGGCAGTGAAATGAAATTTGTGGGAAGCGGAACTCAGCGTGTTGAGCAGGAGCTTACCGAACTTTTTCCGAATGTTGAGATGATCCGTATGGATATGGATACAACCACGGGAAAAACTTCTCATGAGAAGCTTTTAAACAGATTTAGGGATGAAAAGATTCCGATTTTGCTGGGAACACAGATGATAACAAAAGGTCTTGATTTTGAAAATGTAACCCTTGTCGGAGTTATTTCTGCTGATCAGGCAATGTTCAATGAGAATTTCAAAGCCTCGGAAAATGCGTTCTCGCTCATAACTCAGGTAGTAGGACGTGCCGGAAGAGGTTCAAAGAGCGGTCGCGCGGTAATACAGACATATTCACCGAAAAATGCATTGATAGAAGCTGCATCCAAACAGGATTATGACAGTTTTTTCGATGAAGAAATCAAGATTCGGAAAAACAGAAACTTCCCCCCATTCTCTGATATTTTTTCGTTGGTTGTTATGGCGGAAAATGAGCTCGGAGCGTTGCAGTCATGTGTGAATGCGGCAAATAAAATCAAAGCGGCTTTGGATAATGAGTATGCAGATGTGGATGCTTTTGTCTTTGGCCCTGCACCGGCATCAATAATTAAGGTGAACGGGAAATACAGATACAAGCTTTCTGTTTGCACAAAGAATACAAAGCGGTCAAGGGATATGATATCAAGAATAATCCGCGATTTTGTAAATGATAAGAAGAATAAAGGTATCAGCATAATACCGGATATAAATTCAACAGATTTTTAGGAGAGAAAATTATGGCTTTAAGAAATATAGTGAAAGAAGGGGACGAAGTTCTCAGAAAAACTTGTCGCCCGGTAACCGAGTTTAATGAGCGTCTTCATATCCTTCTTGATGATATGAAAGAGACTCTTGTAAATGCTGATGGCGCAGGTCTTGCAGCCCCTCAGGTGGGAGTGCTCAGACGTGTTGCTCTTGTGAGTGTTG
>JAFSEA010000077.1 GCA_017435965.1 Oscillospiraceae bacterium | reverse complement strand
TCTCGATGTATCAACATACACCTTCGGGTTCCATTCGGAAAATCTCACACCTTTTTGGACAGCCTCCCAGCGTGTCGAAAAACTTTCGACACGCTGAAATGACGTGCAGACCGCACGTCATTTTATTATGTCTGTTTTCGTATGCTTCCGGGCGAAACATTATATTCCTTTTTAAAGCAGGAGGAGAAATGGGACTGGGACGAAAATCCGCATAAATTTGAAATAATTCCCGGAGCAAGCTCGGTTGTGGTCAGAAGCTCGTGAGCCTTTGTGAGTCTGCTCTGAATGATAAATTTGTGAAGAGTTATTCCCTCGCTCTTTTTGAAGACGGTATTGAGATAAAAGGGATGATAATTAAGCCTTTGTGCAACCTCTATGTTATTCAGCTCCGGATGTCGGGCGATGAGCTCTTTTATTTCCTCACAGAGGGAATTTTTTTGTGCCTTCCTGTTCTGGCGGTATACATAAACAAGAAGAATCTTGAGATATGCGCTCTGAAGCTGTTGATAGCCCGGTGACTTTTCCAGAGCTTCGCTGTGTATTCTTCTTAAACTTGTTTCGGCGTGAATGGCATCCTTTATACAGATAACATCGGAAAATTCAGCTTGCAAAGTCTCGCTTATACTGCGTATTTCTTCGTCTTTATTATGCTTCCTTTCCACCTCGGGAACCATCAGCGGAAGAGTGGTGAAATCCTCGTTGAAGTCAAAGTTTACAGTATAAAAATGAAGGGGAGAATCCTTTTTCGATTGTATTTTATATGCCTTGCCATAGGGATAATATATCAATGTGCCGGGGACAAGCTCATATGTAACTTCTGCTGTTCTGAAGCTTCCCTGCCCTGAAATGACATATAAAAACCTGCAGTCACGTGCAATAAGATATTTATTTGAAATAAAATATGAAGTTTTGGCGATATATCTGACGAAAGGCGTGAAATCAAAGGTCATATAATGCACTCTCCACCTGAAAATCTTTGTTTTTTGATAAAATCCCTTTGCTTTTGTTATTGATTATAGCACAATTTTTGATAAAATCAATAGTAGGAATACTACATTCTTCTTTTGCAAAAAGCTTATGAAAGGAAGTGAAGGCTTGATTGCAATGCTTTTCGGCGCACTCGGTGTTGCGGCAAATGTAATTATATACCAGCAAAAAAGCGGCAAAAGGCTTCTTTTTTATAAGCTCGTTTCGGATGTTTTGTGGATGAGTCATTATCTTTGCCTCAGTGCACTGTCGGGTGCGGCGATTGCCGCAATCGGGATAATAAGAGAAACAGTGTTTCTCAATCAGGAAAGGAAATGGGCGCAGGGAAAAATATGGCTTTTGTTGTTTTTAATTCTCAGCATCATTTCGGCAGTGTTTACTTGGAAAAGTCCCTTTTCGCTTCTGCCGGCATTCGGCTCGGTGCTCTCGGTTTTCAGCTTCTGGAAAAACAAGCCGCAGCTTGCACGGATACTTGCGTTTCCGATTTCCGCATCAATGCTCACATATGATATATTCTGCGGCTCATATCTCGGTATAGCAAATGAAATATTCACACTTACCTCTGCAACTGTGGGTATTTTCCGACATAGAAAAACGAGCAAGGTCTGATTTTTTTAGGGTATATACGCACATATGTGCTTTATATAAAAAACGGAGTAAAAAACAGGAGGAGAAATATAATGAAAAGAATTTTATGTGGTTTTCTCGCAATCTTGATGACAATGGCACTAATCCCCGTGGCAGGCGCAGAAACAGAAAAGGTTTATACATTTGATATGTATGGGGATAATTTTGGATTTACAACGAGTGCAGCGCAGGAGGGAGACAATGCTCTGCTTAAAGACAGCAAACAGGGCGCCGGATATATTACCTCCAACGACGGAATATATGTATCGGCAAGCGAAACTAAAGTTCTTTCCGGAACAAATTTCTGGAGTGCGGGACTGTCTTTTCCTCAGGAGGCAAAGATAAACGGTACTACGGTGAAAAAAGGTACAACTATTCCGCGTTTTGCAGTGCTTGGAAAGACCGAGGTTGCAACTGCAGCTTCAAAATCCAGATATATAACCTTTAAATTCAAGGTCGGAGAGTCGGGAGTTGCAAAAAACTATGCCATAACAACCCAGACTTTAAAAAGCGAGCATAGCACAACCTTTGCAGTATATGCAAACGGAACATATCTCGGAAATTTAAACAACTATGTCATAAAAGATAATCGTGAAATCAATACGACAACCTTTGGTGCGGTAAGACTTGTTCCCGATGAAAAGGGCGAGATTTCCCTTTCCTTCTATTTTATAAATGAAGGAAACAACTATGACACAACTCAGAACACAAGCCTTATGCCCTGCGGTGTTTCCTTTACGGAAACTGCAATAGAGGCACTTGATACCGTTTCCCTCTATGCCACGGTTTTAAACGGTGAGGGCGGAAGCATTTCGTCAAGTTCCTCCGAGATAAAGATCGGAGAAGTAAATGAGGTTTCGGCAGGAAAGAGCATAACTCTTACTGCAAAGGCAGATGATGGCTATAAGTTTGCTTACTGGACAGACAGCGAAGGAAGAGCTCTTTCGGATGAAAGCATATATACCTTCAGCGCAAACTGCAACGGAGTTATATGGGTAGTATTTGATAAGATAGGCGATACGGAAAAGACAGGCGTTGATTTCTTTGACGGAAACCGTGATTCCCTGGGCTTTGTAGCGGCAGATAATGGCACAACCTTCGGAGAGCTTGAAGCTCCCACCCCCGGTCTTACAGGCTATGAGTTCACAGGCTGGAGTGTTTCGGCGGATACCGTGATAAACGGACTTCTCCGTGCAGTGGCACAGTATGCCGAGGAAGGAAACCCCCTTACCGGAGCTACAATTAAAGTAAACGGAGTTTCACAGGATGAGAAGAAATACGGTGAGGCGGTAATCTGCGAAAGCGATGATGCAAAAATTTGGTATCTCAACGGAAAGCCTGTTGCATATGGAAAGAGCTATACCCATTATGCGTGGGGAAATGTTGAAATAACTTCGGATAATATTGAAGTTTCCGACAAAGCACCCCTTGTAACACTCAATGAGTCGGACGGTGCATATATGATGGAATATGATGCAGGAGATTATACGCTTCTTGAAGCAGGAATCCTTTTCGGAAACGAAACTCATAAATCGCTTTCAAGCTGCTATTCAAAGGCAAAGGTCAGAAATGTATCGGACCACGGCTCTTTTACCGCAAAGGCAAAGGCAAACGGAAGTGAAGGAATGCAGACCCTTGCACGAGGCTATGCAGTATATAAGAACGGTGACGGAATAAGCGTTGTTTATTCTGACTGAGAAGGCTTAATTTCAAAGGGAAAATCAAGGTTTTGGTTTTCCCTTTAATCAACAGAATTTAAATTCCTACCCGGGAGGATAAAACATATGAAAAGAATAATATCAATGCTTCTTACGGTGATTATGCTTATGAGTCTTCTCCCTGCAGTATCCTTTGCGGCAGAAGAAAGAGAGACTCTTGTATATTCATTCTTAAAAGAAGATAACGGTGATGTGGCGGATGCGACTCTTATTTCCTATAGTGTGGGAAACGGACTTCTTGAATATCACAGCCACAACACAAACCACAGCACCTCAAACGACTTTTCAAAATGGGACGGAGCAACACTTTCGCCCCGGTTCAGTATGCATGTGTGGGGAAGGAACAACACCAACTACAACTTCGCCGCATACAAGATAAAGGGCATCGAAAAGGGCGAATATACAGTAACCCTTGACCACGCCGTTCATACCTCGGGAACACAGGATGTTGAAATGTATATCCTTGATGGCGACACAACGGATATCAAAGCGGCAATAAATGACAGCGCAAATGTTCCTGTTCTTTCCGATATAAATATGTATGGCACGAGCAAGGGAAAGAGCTCCAAAAAAGGAACGTATACCGCTGAAGAGGACGGAGAGCATATTCTTGTATTTGTGAGAAGAAGCACAAGCGGTTCTCAATGCGTAATTCCTCATAAGCTCACTTTAGAGCCGTATAAGACAGCAGAATATGAGAGAACGGAAGAAAATCTCAACGAAACAGAGGCAGAGGGGCGAGAAATCCCCTTTACCGCAGTAGCGTATATGACGGACGATACTGTTTTTGTACCGACCGCAGAAGGTGACGGAATACGTGCAGAGCTTCAGGCAACGGAGGCTGCGGAGATAATTGATGAAGCCTATGAAAACGGAGTTTACGGCGCAAAGCTTAAAACAAAGACAACGGGTGAGGTGACTGTAAACATCATCACCACGGTAAATGGTGTTCCACACACAATATCAAAGACCGTAACCATTATAGAACAGCCGCCTCTTGAGCCTGTCACAATAGAGATGACTCAGGACACGATGGAATTTGAGGATAAGACGGCACCCTCGGAGGAATGGGTAACAGACGGCTTCTCACTTGTGCTGGATTCCAATAAGATGACAACCGTAGCTTCCCGATATACACCGAGATACATAAACTTTGCAGACGGTACTACAAAATATCTGGTACAGCTGATGACGGGAAGCAACGTCTGGCCAACTGCCGCAAACGGTATGTTCACAATCAGAAAGCAGATTTTCACGCCCGGAAACTATAAAATAGAGCTTACGGGTGTTATGCACAACCAGGCATCCGATTATTCCATATATGTAAACGGTCGGTATGCAGGTGACTTTGTATTTTTTGATGCAAATGCGTCAGGCTCGGGTCAGGAAGGTGCCGCAGGTAAGATTTACACAAGAAAAGAAACCCTCAATACACTTTATCTTCCCTATGGCTATAATGAAATTTCCTTCAGAGGAAGAGTGAAGAACGATAATTATTCGTCCCTCTTCTTTATCCCCTATAAAATAGAGCTCATCCCCTCCCATTATCAGGAGAAGCTTCTTCCCGTAAAAATAGAGGCGGATATGTCCGCAATGCTCCCTGTGGGTGAGAGTGAGGAGGTTTCCTTCCGTGTTCTTATGTCCGATGGCACATATCGCCTTTTCGGACCAGGAAACGACGGCACAGAGGATGAAGAAAACGGAATATATAAAATTTCTGCGGCAAACGGAGACCTTGCCGTGATTTCCGATATCACAAAGCCCGGGTTCAATGAGTCGGATAAGTTCGGATTCTCCGTAAGCGGAAAAGCGGCAGGTACTACCGATATAGAAATAACCGTAAAGGTAGACGGAGAAGAATATACGGAAGCAATTCCGCTTGAAGTTATTGCAAAGCCGACGCTTTATTCTGTCGGCATGGCATTTGACAAGGAAAAGCTTCCTGCAACAAGAAAGGCAAAGACCTCTCTTTCTCTTGTGAGAACAACAGACTTCAAGGAATATGCATATGATTATACGGTAAGCTATAAGAGCTCCGATGCTTCCGTTGCAGAGGTTGATGCGGCAACGGGAGAAATTCTCGGAATAAGCCCGGGTGAGGCGACCATATATGCAACTGTCACCGACTGGGACGGAAATGAGGTAACGGCTGAGAAGAAAATCATTGTTACATCAAAGCCGGTTCTGGACAAAATCGAGGTAAGTGCCGATACCGAGCTTCTTTCGGGAGAAGAGACGGAGATAGAAATTTCCGCAGTTATGGATGACGGCGAAGCAGGTGATATTTCAGAATATGAGATAAGCTGTTCAAGCACAAAGCCCGAGGTTGCAACCGTAGCTGACGGAAGGATAACCGCAGTCGGTGCAGGTGAGACGATTATCTCAATAACCGCTGTGGGAGAAAGCGGAAAACGCTGCTCCGGAGTGCTTTCCGTCCGTGTTTATGACAGCCTTGACCCCATTGTCATTGACTTCTCAAGGACAGAGGTAAAGCTTGACTATTCACAGCCGGATGTCACACCGGGTTATACAATTCTCACAGATATCGCAGCTCCCACCCAGTACAGAAAGTTTGACTGCAGCGGAAGAGAAATGCTTCAGGTAAGAACCGGCTCAAGTCTCTGGCCCGCTTCAAAGGATTTTTCAAAATCCTCCTTTGCCTTCTCCTTTGATGCAAGAGCCGAGGGAGATTATAATGTAAAGCTTTTCGGCGGCGTGTTTAAATCCTGCGCCGTATATTCCATATATGTAAACGGCCGGTATGCAGGTGATTATGATTTCTATGACCCTCTCGGAAGGTCAAGCCGTACGGCAGGCATAGAAAAAGAGCTTAATACGGTGCATCTTGAAAAGGGCAGAAACGATGTTGTGATGGTTATCCGTGAGAATCCGGGCAGTATGTATATGCTTCTCAGAACGCTGACTTTCACCCCCTGTGAGAGTCCCCTTGCCTTTGAGAGACTTGAGGCAGAGATTGCAGAACGTCTTGCAGTAGGCGAGGTTTCAGACATATCGGTATATGCCTTTATGAATGACGGGAAAGCTGTGGCCTTCGGTCCTTCATATGACGGCGAGGTTATTGATGAAAACAACAGGATAACCATTACCTCCGCAAATGGAAATGTGGAGACAGAAAACAGGACAGAGCTTTTAAACGACGGCGAAAATATCTTCAGGCTCACCGCAAAGAGTGCAGGTAAGGATACTCTTACCGTTACCGCAGTAATCGACGGCGAGACTCATACCGAAACCTTTGATGTTGAGGTGGAAAACGATCCTCTTGCTTCAACAGGTGCAGAGCCTCTTGCCGAGGAGCTTTTTGCAGGCGATTTCTCATATCTCATTGCAAAGCCCACTCTTGCATCGGGACGTGTAATCAATACCTCTGCCGCAGTTACCACATACAAGTCTCTTGATGAGAGTATTGCAACGGTAGACGGTGATATTATCACCACCCATAAGGCAGGAGAAGCGGAAATTGAGGTTATCACAACCTTTAACGGAGTAACTGTAAGCGGTGTTTCAAGGATTTCGGTACAGGAGGAGGGAATGACCTCGGTATCCGTAACAGCAGGCGGAAGCAAGATAATAAGGCTTACCGATAAGGGCAGTGAGGATACAGTTCCCCTCTTTGTCACCGCAACAAACAACTTCGGTGAAGAGATTTCCCTTGACGGTGCAAAAATAAGCGCAGAAGTTATCTCCGATTGTGCCGAGCTTGACGGAGAACTCAATATTTACCCCATAAGCGAGGGTGAGGCTCTCTTTAACGTAACGGTAGAGCTTCCGAACGGCAGAATCCGTTCCGCAGAAGAAACGCTTAAAGTTATTTACGGAAAGAGCGAATCAACCTACTTCACCGCAGAGGAAGCGGAAATCGCCCGTGAAAACTATAAGACCTATGACTGGGTAAAGAGTGAATACGCATCATATATAACAAATGCAGAGTCTTATCTTGATGCCCTTGATACCCTTTATGACCTTATCCCCTCCCAGGGACTTCCCCGTGCAATCTGTGTCGGTGATTATAACGATCCGTATGCATATACCTGCCGCTTTTGCGGAACGGATATCATGGCAAAGTACGGTCAGTTCTCCTGGCAGCACAATCCCATAACACGTCCCTGGAAAACTCAGTGCCCCGAATGTAAGAGACAGTTCCCGAGCAATGATTTCGGCTCATTCTATAAGCTGGGACTTAACGAATACGGTGAGTTTGACAGAAGCCGTGCCCTTGCCGCCCACCGTGAGATGCTTCTTGAGAAGGGACTTATCGATACAAGCGTAGAAGCTCCCGGAGAGCCCTGGAGCGAGAGCTGGATAAAATATTACGGCTACGGAGTAAAAGGCGGATATCTCACAAATGACCTTTACTCAGACCTTGATAAGGTAACCACCCTCAACGGCGGTCAGGGACTTCGCCCGGGTGAGCATGAAGCGACCTGGGGCGTTGATGACGGTTACGGCTATGCACCCCATGACGAAAACGGAAAGCCTTATACATATATGTTCAAGGGCAACGAAATCACAGAACGACATACCTATATCGCAGTATATAACCATTTCGGACTCTGGAGAAAGCATAGCGACGACAAGGGACGAGCCGGTGTTATCAGAAACGCCATAAGATACAGCTCCTATGCATATTTCCTCACAGGTGAGATAAAGTACGGAAGAGTTGCGGCAATCCTTCTTGACAGAGTTTCGGATTTCTATCCCGATTATGACATAGCAAGCTGGGACAGCGAATTTGCATTTGCAAATACAGACGGCGGTCTCAATGTAGGTAACATAATCGGCTGTATCTGGGAATGTGAAGAAATAGTTCACCTTGCAACGGCATACGATATGGTCTATGACGTGTTTGATGATCCCTATGTCGTAAAGTATTTAGGCGACAGATCAAAGCAGATTAAGATGACCCACGCAAAGGAAAGCGGGTCACAGATACGGACAAATATCGAAGACGGACTTCTCCGTCCGGCTCTTGAAAGCCTTCGTGATTGCTCAATATCGGGTAACTTCGGTCTTCCTCAGGAGGCAAATGCAACTCTTGCGGTAGTTCTCGATTCCATGCCCGAAACTGCAGAGTGGCTTGACTATCTCTATGCTCCCGGCTGGGTACGCAAAAAGGATATCGAAAGCACCGGCGGAAGCCTTGATGAAGTGCTTATGGACGATATTGATGCAGACGGTCAGGGTCTTGAAGGCTCACAGTACAACAACGGCTGGCACTCTGCCCTTGTTGATATCCAGAAGGTTTTAGAGGACTATGACAGATATGAAACGGCAAGTCTTTGGAACAACCCGAAATTCTGTCAGATGTTCTATTCAAAGAACCCTCTTATAACCGGTTACTACACTCCGCAGATAGGTGACTCCGGAAACACTGCAAGTAAAGATATATGGATGACCGAGGCTATTGCATTAGAGGGCTGGAAGCACTTTAATGATCCTGTTTTCGCACAGATTCTCTACCTTCTCAACGGAAGAACGGCAGAGGGGCTTCACTATGACTTTACCGAGGAAAATCCGGAAAGACTTGAACGTGAGGTTTCCGATGCAATAAGGAAATACGGCGAGTTTTCACAGAACTCGGAAGCTATGACCAACTTCGGCTTTGCAGTTCTCCGTGCAGGTGCGGATTATAAGTCTGCATCCATTATAACTGAAATGAACAGCGGACGTGATGTCTGGATGTACTTCGGTTCAAGCACGGGCCACGGACATCTTGATACAATGAATCTCGGTATGCGTGCATTCGGACTCAACTTCATGCCCGACCTCGGATATCCGAGGCTCACATCGGGAGACCCCGAACGTGACCAGTGGGTTGATGCAACCCTTTCTCACAACACGGTCTTGGTAAACGAAAAGAGCCAGAACGGACTTGTTGAGCCGAGAGGCAGAATCCGCCATTTTGATGATGACGGAATGGTAGCTCTTATGGACGTTTCCGCACCTTATATATATGATGAAGTGGAAGAATACAGAAGAAGCGTTGTCACAATCCGAAACGATGACGAAACCTCCTACACAGTTGACTTCTTCCGCATAATCGGCGGTGACAGCCATACTTACAGCTTCCATGCATCTTCTAATTCAATAGCAGAAACAAAGGGTCTTGAGTTTATAAGCCAGAAGGACAGCGAAGGTAACTATATCGGCACTCTTGCAGGTGCAGATGTTCCCTTCGGAGAAGATCCGGGAACAGGTGCCGGAGTTCTCCAATATCCCACAGGCTATACATGGCTCACAAACATAGACCGTGACGAAGACCCCGAAGACGAGTTTATAATCGACTTTGAGATAAAGGACTTTAACCGTGCAATCAAGGATTCCTCCGACCTCCATCTCAAGATGACCGTTCTCAATGCATCAAACGCAGCATCCGGTGCAGATACAAGCGTTACAATCACAGACGGTATCACTCCGAGAAAGGAAGAAAACAAGAACGTAAGAAGCCTTAAATACGTGCTTGTAAAGAACGAGGGCAAAAACCTTGACAGCCTCTTCACAACAGTGTTTGAGCCATATCGCGGAAATGCTTATATCGAAGCGGCAACGGAAATCCCCATGGAAATCACAGACGGAGTTGAAAAAGAATCGGATGCACATCGTGCAATAAAGGTCACCTTTGACGGCGGTAAGCGTGTGGATTATATCTTCTATTCCACCAATAACGCAGTTACCTATAAGGTGAGCGATGTGGTAAACGGTGTAGCGCAGAATATTTCCTTCCGTGGCTTTGTGGGAGTATATACAGTCAACGAAAAGGGAAGCTGTATCTATAACTACGTCCACGACGGAGATATCATAGGTGAAAAGGCAGAGGGCAGATATGAAATCGCAGGTATAGTAAAGACCTTTACCGATACCCCCGAATTTGAAAACGAAATCAGAATCCTTCCCGAAGCTATGCCGACAGAATCCGAGCTTTCGGAAATCGTCGGAAAGTATGTGATTATAGATAACGGTGCGGAAACACGTGGCGGTGCATACAGAATTGAGGGTGCAAAGGCAGAGGGTGATGACCTCGTCCTCGATATAGGAAGAATAACACCCATAAGAAAGTATGCGGATGCAAAAAATCCGGAAGCAGGATATGTATACCTCCTTGCAAGCGGTATGAAAGCACGTATTCCCCTTTCCATAAGCGACGATAAAGCACCTGTTTTCAAAGAGCTTCAGGATAATCTTTCGGCATCTGTCGGAAGCAACATCACCGTAAGCATAACTGCAGAAAGTCCTGTCGAGGGAGATACCTCTCCCACAATCACCTATATAGGCGAGGCACTTCCGAGAGGTGCGGCATTAGACTCCGCAAGCGGTGTTCTCACATGGAAGCCTTCGCAGTCACAGGTGGGAGATAACCACTTCGCAATAACTGCAAGGGATAGTGACGGACGTGAAAGCACAATTCACTTCTATATAAAGGTATATGGCTCAACAGGCAGCGGAAGCTCCGGCGGTGGCGGTACAACAACACCGACAACACCCTCGGACAAAACGGAAAATGATAAGGAACCTGAAACCAATGTAGGGGAGGATATCATCCTCCCGCCTGCAGAGTCAGATGTCCGCTTCTGTGACCTCGGAAACCACGCCTGGGCAGAAGATGCCATAAACTCACTTGCGGATGAAGGCATAATCAAGGGAACAAGTGCAAACACATATTCACCGGCAAATAATATAACAAGAGCAGATTTTGCACTCCTTCTTGTAAGAGCCTTTGAAAAGGAATCGGATAATACGGAGAACTTTGATGATGTAAGTGAAACCGATTATTTCGCAAAAGAGCTTGCAATAGCAAGAAACACAGGACTCGTTGCAGGAATCGGCGACAACAAATTCGCACCGAGACAGAGCATCAAGAGATGCGATATGATGCTTATGGTCTACCGAGTAATCAAGGACAAATTTGTAGGGGCGGATATCATCCGCCCGCAATACGCCGACTTCGACTCCGTCCCCGATTACGCCAAAGAAGCAGTCTCCGCCCTAATCGGTGCAGGACTCGTAAACGGTAAGAACAACCTCATAGCACCGATGGACAACACAACAAGAGCAGAGGTGGCCGTTCTCTTACAGAGAGTTCTTGAATTCGTAGAAAAATAAAAATGTAGGGGCGATTCACGAATCGCCCCTACAATGGATTTTGTCATTCTGAGCAAATGCGAAGAATCTTCACGGGGGCAAGATCCTTCACTACGTTCAGGATGACACACCACCCCGTAGGGGAGGGGCTCTGCTCCTCCCACAACCTGTGTGACGTAACGGGGATTTAAACATAAAAAAACGCCCCATCGGGGGCGTTTTTTTATTGCTTTTCTCCATCTTCTCCTTTTCCGCAGGGGAGAGCAGAAGGTTCAGGCTGCTCTTGAATCTCTTCACTTCTTTTTTTATTCAAATAATATTTGATAATTTTTTTTACAATTTTGAATACTGCTATAGACAGAATTACAAAGAGAAACAGTATGAGTACCGAAAATATTATCAAAAAAGCACCGCCATAAATAAATATAGAACCTAAGAGCGCCGTAAACGTATCGGGAAAATCTGTGGATTCAAAAAGCGAAGCGGCAAGGGACATTATGAAATTAAAAACAATTGAAATAAAGAAACAGAAAACAATTAAAACAAAGAGAATCTTGATTATCGTTTTAACAACCGATTTTTTAGTAATATGACCCTGTCCATCGGCAACAGGGGGATTTTCTTCCTTTCCCCTTTTTTTCAGAACAAATTGTTTTGTTTTTTTATAAATAAATGAAAATAAAAGAAAAAGAAGCGTGCCAATTATCAGAATGCCGATAATGCCTTTGGAAATGCTGATGATGAAAATAAGAATAATCGTTTGGAAAATATTCACAAAATCGGCATCGGAAGCATTATTCATCAAAATCAATTGCAGCACGAACAGTACTATCAGCAATACAGATAAAACATAAAGAAATTTCAGAGCTTTCTTATTCATATAATATCTCCCGCATTAAAATCATCCACAATCTTTTCTGCGGCTTCTTCGGGTGTTTTGTCGTTTTCTATTTTCACATCGGAAAACCTTTCGTATTTATCCCGTCTTCTCTCATAAAGTGACTCTACGTCCTTTGAAAGTGGTCTATCCGTCCTGTCAAGAGAAGAAAGGTCGCGCTCTATTCGATAAACTCTTCCGTTCTGGCGGATGATGCGGAAATTCTCTTCCCTTTCAACCACTCCGCCGCCCGTTGCGATAACAAGACCCTTTTCACGGCAGACACGAGAGAGCACTTCCGTTTCAATTTTGCGAAAAGCTTCTTCTCCCTTCTCTGTTATAATCTCCGAGGGTGGAGCAAACTCTTCCTTAATAATATCGTCTGTATCAACAAACTCACGGTTGAGTATCTCTGCAACTTCCTTTCCCACCGAGGATTTTCCGCTTCCGGGCATCCCGATGAGGATAATATTGCGGCAGGTTTTTGAAACGCTCTTTACCGCATCGAGAATAAGATTTTCAGAAAGCTTTTCTCCGAGAAACAGCTCTGCTGCACGAAAGCCCTGGGCGGCAAGCATATGAAGACCGCTGACATGAGGAATGCAAAGCTTTTCCGCATCGAAGATAAGAGAGGTCTTTTCGGGGTTATATATAACATCAACCACGCCTGTAAGCTTTGGAAATCTTGATATGTCAATGGGACTCACTCCGTTTTTCGGATACATTCCCACAGGAGTTGTGTTTACGATTATTTCCGTGTCGGTTTTTTCATATATATTATTGTAGTTTATTTCCCTGCTTCGTGAAACCACCGTTATGCTCCTTGCCCCCAGCTTTTTTGAGGCAAGGTATGCAGTTTTTGAAGTTCCGCCGCTTCCGAGGATAACGACGTTTTTATCACAGAATGAGATATTTGCCGACTCAACCATTGAGATGAATCCGAAAACATCGGTATTTGCACCACATATCTTTCCGTCACGATAGGTGATGGTATTAACGCTCTTTGCCTCTCTTGCAAACTCGTCCACTTCATCACAGAGAGAATATGCAAGCTCTTTATATGGAATGGTAACGTTGAGACCTGTGAACTCACGGCTTTTTATTATCCGTTCTGACTCATCACGGGAAACACCGTAAAGCTCATATTCATAGTCCCTGAAGCATGCGTGAATCTGCTTTGAATAGCTGTGCTTTAAGGTCTCACCTAAAAGACCGCATTTGAGTTTCATAGTAAAAAACACTTCCTTTGGGATATAGTATATCACAGAATTTCTCCCTTTTCAAAAAATTTTTCTTTACAAAACGTATAATGAGTATTATAATATACACACTGTTTCAAAAATAAGGGAGTTTTTTATATTATGAACACGAATTTTCCGAGAACACTTTCACTTCTTCGCAAGGAGAAGGGTTTAAGCCAGAGAAAGGTAGCGGTGGAGCTTGGCGTTTCTCAGGCAGTTCTTTCGCATTATGAAAACGGTCTCCGTGAGCCGGGGCTTGAGTTTGTTGCAAAGGCGGCAGACTATTATAAGGTCTCCTCCGATTTTCTTCTCGGCAGAACAATGTCGAGAGAGGATTACACAATAACAGCGGAGGATCTTCCCGACAGCTCCGAGGATAAGGACAATGTACTCCGAGGAAGTATGATGGCAACTCTCAATAAGAAGCTTCTTATGAACTCTTTGAGTGTCATATTCGATATCGTGGGCAAGTCAAAGAACAAGAAGCTCATAAACGAGACTGCAATGTTCTTTGATGTGGCTGTGTATAAGGTCTTCCGCGAGCTTTATTCCGCAAGCGGAAAGAATACGGACGATTTCTTCTCGGTGGATGAAAGACTCTGGAACGAGCTTTCAAATGCAGAGCTTGCCCTTTCCTTTATGAATATAAAGGCAGAGTCGGGAAAAAGCGAGCTTCCGGAGCTTTCACAGGAATATATAGAAAAGGAATATCAAGCGCTTATGCAGTCAATTCTCTCGGTGCTTCAGACAGTTGGAAAACGTCTCTCCGAAAGAGAAAATATGGGTAAATAAATATGAACAATAATGAAAAGCTTGAAAAACAGTTTTTTTTAAAGCAGCTGCTCTTTGGATTTATCATAGGCGTTGCGGCGATTATGCCCGGGCTTTCCGGCGGCGTTCTTGCAATCGCTTTGGGCGTGTATGCAACTGCCATTGATGCGGTGACAAAGCTTCGTCTTGAATTTAAAAAGAGCTTTATGTACCTTCTTCCTCTCGGTATAGGTGCGGTGGCAGGACTTCTCATTTTCGGATTTGTTATGAAGCCGCTTCTTGCAAACTATATGGAGAGCATTATATGGCTTTTCTCGGGAATGATTATAGGAAGCATTCCCTCCCTTGTCCGTGAGGCTTGCGAAAAGGGATTTAGGATAATGTTCTTCTTCCCGTTTCTCGTTGCCCTCGCAATCGGAATTTTCGTGTCCGATGCCGTCTCGGCAAGCGGCGAAGCTCTCGGCGGAAACCCCGTGCTCTATTGCATCGGCGGAGGAATACTTATCCTCGGTATGATTATCCCCGGCATAAGCTCCTCCTTTATTCTCATTCAGATGGGTGTGTATGATGATATAATACGCGCGTTCACGGAGTTTGATTTTGAGATAATAATGTGGGTGGTTCTCGGCGGTGCGGCAGTTCTTCTTGCATCCCTCCACCTTATAAACCTCGCATTCAAGAAACTCCACGGCTATGCATATTTTGCATCAATGGGCTTTCTTGCCGCAACTCTCATAAGCGTAATACCGGGAATTCCCGGAATAGTCGATGTGATTCTCTTCCTCCTCGGCGGACTCGGCGTGTATATGTTTATGAGAAACGGTAAAAAGGAATAGGAAATGATATAAAACCCCACCACCCGGTGGGGTTTTGCCGCAAATTGCAATAAGCCTCGTAGGGGCGGATATCATCCGCCCGTTTACGCCGAAGAGGTTTGCGGAACGACACGGAGACCCTCCCCTACGGGTTGGTAATTCCTATTCCCACGAAACCCAATCCTTCCGCAAAAATTCCGATTTGTCCTTGATTTTTGCAAAAATAAGTGATATATTTATAATGTTATAATAGTATATTTGCGTTTTAGCATATATATTGAGGAGGAAAGAAAAAATGAAAAGAATTTTCGCAGCAGCCCTTGTTTTTGCTCTTGCAGTATCGCTTCTGCCAACTGCCTTTGCGGTAACAGGCTGGGAAACGGACACACAGTTTGTCTATGAATTCACCAAGGCAGCTCATGGCATTACCGCATCCGGCAATGTTACTATGCTGGACGGAAGTCAGGCAATAGAAAAGACTGTCGAAGGCTATCTCCCCTGGGGATATGTAGGTACTCAGGACAGAGCCTCAATCACGACAACTTCGGGAGGCTCAATTCTCTGGACATTCTATCTCGATACTTCCGTTGAGGATGTTGATGGAGTGACTTCGGTACGTCCCTTTAATCCGGACTCATCCTCCAGACAGCGTGCTCTTATGCTTGAGCTTGAGATAAAGAAGTCAGGCACTTTCAGACCGGAGATAGATTATGTGGTTGACAAGGCAAGCGTAATTATGGAATATCACCTTGTGAAGAAGGAAGATGGAGAAAGCGGATATGACGGTGAAACCCTTTCAAATTATGTAAAGAGGCTCACTTCGTCAACACGTCTCGGAGTTATTGACCAGTCTGAAGGCGACGGCAATGCAAAATTCACGCCGATTGCCCTTGAGAAAGGAAACTACTATTTTGTGGCAATCCCCGTTGGCTCAAATCCCGATTGCGTGTTTAAAAGAAACGCTGCAACTCATAGTTCAAGACCCAACAGAGCCTATGCCGTAAACTATATAGAGAAGCTCACCCTTACCGAGGCTTATGATAAGTCCGAGGAGATAGTATTCAATTACAAGCTCAACTCACAGTCCTTCAGACTTCAGTCTGTTCAGCTTGTAAACGGCGATGAGGCAGACGAGGGATATCTCGGCTACTGGGGACTGGATGACGGAACTAAAAATAAGGAACACCGTTCATCCCCCGGCGGTTGGGTAGGCGGAAGCATAACCGGAACTTCTTCTGCAGTTGTCCGCAGTTCAATAACATACGGTGATGATGCTCATAAATATATGAATCCCGAAAAGACCGCACCCTGGAAGTTCTATACCCGTTCACATAACAATGTTTACATAGATGCAGAACGGGTATATATGAACTGCACAAAAGTAAATGCCAATTCCTCTGTTATGATTTTTGAAATAGAGATACCCGTAACGGGAAAATATAAGCTTGACCTTACGGGACGCAAAGGCGTAACAACCGGAGTGGAAACTTCCACGGTAATTCAGGGTGCTGACGGAGCTGTTTACTTTGTAAAATCAAGCTCAGTTCCCGAAAACTCTCTTCTCACCGCCGAAAGAAAGCTCGGAACCTTTAAGTTCTATGAAGAAGGTCTTACAAAAGATAAGGTTGCAACCGAGACTATGGGCACGGTGGAAGTTGAAGACCCCGGCACATACTATGTTGTGGTTCAGCTGAGAAAAGACGAAGGCGCAAAGGAATTTGCAAATGCTCTTATTCCCGAGGGAGTAACCTCATCGGAATATGCAACCCATTATCTTGCAAGAGTCAGAAGCATAACCCTCACAAGAACGGAGCTTCTTGATGGTGAAGAGGCGGTTGACACCGAAAAGGAAGAGGAAGTAAGCGTTGAAACCGGAAACGTAACTCCCGAGGATATCAGTGTAAGCACAGAAGCTGTGGTATCTGCTCTTGCCGCATATCTCGGCGGCGGAGAGATAAGCTCCGAAGTAATCAGCATCGAAAAGGTCTCCGCCGGTGAGGATGTAACTCTCACAGCTCCCACAGATAAGGAAGGCTATAAGTTCCTTTATTGGGCAAAGGCGGCAAACAGCTCAAGAATAGTTGTTTCAGCAGATCCTGAATATACCTTCAGACCCGTTCTCGGTGCAAACAACAGCTATATAGCAGTTTATGAATCGGAGAACGCAGAGAAGGAAGATAAGGCAGAGTTCTATGACGGAAACGGTCAGCTTCTTGAAACATATAAGGAAAACGCCGTCGCTCCCGAGCTTCCCACAATGCCGGGATTCGGAAAAGCTAAATACTGGGCGTTGTATGGCTCAGACGAAACTCTCTCCGAAGGCGATCCCGTTGAGATTTCCGGCACAAAGATGTATGTTGCATACTATGAAGAAGATACAACCCCGTCTGTTCCCGTAACAATAAACGGAGAAACAGAGAATGCCGAATATGGTAAGCTCTATGAGCTTTCAGCTTCTTCAAGAAGTGCAACGGATGCATCAAAGGTCTTCTGCTACTGGGAGAAGAACGGCGAGATTGTAAGCTTTGATAAGAATTATTCCTTCTATGCGGCAGAAGCCTGCACGGTCAACGCAGTATACGGAAATTATGCACCTGAGAAAACAACACTCCGCAAGGTTCTCTTCTCGGCAATTGAGGGAAGAGTCCACGCCGAGTTCATCGGTCTTTCCGATGCAGTTGAAAAGGGTATTATCTATGGAAGCAGCCTCATAGATGCAACACACCGTCTCACAATGAAGACAAGCGGCAATCAGTTCACATTTGTCGATGATGTCAATAAGGATTACGTAGCATACGCAATCCTCCCCGACGGAAAGATTGTATATTCCAAATAAGAAACAAAGAAACCCCTCCGACAGGTGGGGTTTTTGTTTTTATATGCGCAATAAACCCTCGTAGGGGCGGATGTCATCCGCCCGTTTACGCCGAAGAGGTTTGCGGAACGACACGCAGGTCGTTCCCTACTCATTCTCCCCATTTTCCCCGTTTTTGCATAAAAATTGCCTTAACCGACCTCAAATTTCACCTGACCGACGTATGAAATTGACAAACCGACTATGCGAGTGCTAAAAACCGAGGCATATTTTACCACAACCGCCATTTTTAAAAAATCACTTTTTCGATGAAAAAATGCGTCGATATACGCTTTTTTATTAACAATTTATTACATTTGCAAAAAAAAGTATTGACAACAAATAAAAAATGAGTAAAATATAATTAGCACTCGGAAGCCGAGAGTGCTAAAAAGTTAAAAGGCGGTGAAGATATTGAGTTTAAGTGACAGAAAGAGGAGAATCCTCAAAGCAGTCATAGATGAATATATCGAGAATGCAGAGCCTGTCGGCTCACGTGTTATCGCCTCCCGAAGTCGCCTCGATGTCTCCCCTGCTACCATAAGAAATGAAATGTCGGAGCTTGAAGAGCTTGGATATCTTGAGCAACCCCACGTTTCGGCAGGGCGAATTCCCTCAACTGCAGGATATCGCCTGTATGTAAATGAGCTTATGCAGGATTATGCGTTGTCTGATCATGAGGCAGAGGCGATAAATGCCGCGCTCCGCACTCAGATGCGTGAGCTTGAGAGAACGGTGAGAGAGTTCGGAAGCTTCGTTTCAAGGCTTACCAATTATACCACCTATACTCTTATGCCCAGTCCCTCATCGGAAAGAGTTATGAAGTTCGATGTGCTCATTATAGATGAAAGGTATGCAATTGTCGTTATCGTAACAAGCTCAGGGCTTTTGAAGAACAAGCGGATAAGACTTGCCACATCCGCCACGGAAGAGGAAATAAGGCAAGTGGTGAGAATTTTAAATACCCACTTCACAAATCGCACCCTTGATGAAATCTCACTTTCCCTTATAAAGCGAGCATCCGCCGAAGCCGGAAACCTTGCATATCTCGTCACAGCCGTGGCAGACTTTGCAGGTGAGGTGCTTGATGATTCGGGAGACGGCGATATTTATCTCGACGGTATTTCGAGGATGCTGAATCATCCCGAGTACCGTGACCCGGAAAAGGCAAGAGAGCTTTTAAATTATCTTTCCGACAAGCGTGAGATTCTGCGCCACACAAAAGAGCATTTTTCTGATGACAATGTGGCAGGTCAGATACGCTTCTCGATAGGTACAGAGAATAGCGATGAGCCTTTAAAAGATGCAGGAATCGTATACGGAACGTATGATTTGGGTAAAAATCTACAAGGTGTTATCGGAATAGTGGGCCCGACACGTATGGATTATGCCAAGGTAGCGGCAAACTTAAACTATTTTATAAACGGCTTCAATAAGCTTATAAGAGATTCTTTCTTCACCGATATATAAGGAGGTAAAGACATCATGGAAGAAAAAGAAAAGGTAAATGCGGAGGAAACTGTGGAAGAAGCTTCCGAAGATTACGACACACCGGGCGAGGAGGTAGCCGAGGAAAAGAGCGAGCTTGACCTTGCGAAAGAAGAGGTAAAGGCGGCAAATGATAAGTACCTCCGCCTTGCGGCAGAGTATGACAATTTCAGAAAACGCACCGCAAAGGAAAAGGAACAGCTTTTCGGAACAGCCACGGCAGCAACGGTTGCACCGTTTCTTGCAATTTATGATAATCTTGAACGTGCAATGGATAATGCCTGCACGGATGAGAATTATAAAAAGGGCGTTGAGCTTATCTTCGCAGAGTTCAAAAACACACTTGAAGCACTCAAGGTTGAGATTCTCGACCCCAAGGGCGAGGCTTTTGACCCCAATTTCCACAATGCAGTAATGCATGAGGAAAATGAGGAATTGGGAGAAAACACCGTCTCCGAAGTATTCCAGAAGGGCGCAAAGATGGGTGACAGAGTTATCCGCCCGGCAATGGTAAAAGTCGCAAACTAAAATTTACAACCCGTAGGGGCGGGCATCACACTCCGCCCGCAAAAACCTAAGTAAAAAATTTATCATTTATATAATGGAGGAAAAAATTATGTCTAAAATCATTGGTATTGACCTTGGCACAACTAATTCTTGTGTCGCAGTTATGGAAGGCGGCGAGCCGGTAGTTCTCGTCAATGCAGAAGGCGCAAGAACAACTCCTTCCGTTGTTGCTTTCTCAAAGCAGGGCGAGCGTATGGTCGGTCAGGTTGCAAAGCGTCAGGCTGTAACAAACCCCGACAACACAGTTTCATCAATCAAGCGTGAGATGGGCTCCGACTATAAGGTAACTCTCGACGGCAAGTCCTATTCACCCCAGGAAGTTTCCGCTATGATTCTTCAGAAGCTCAAGACTGATGCCGAGAACTACCTCGGTTCTAAGGTAACTCAGGCTGTTATCACAGTTCCGGCATACTTCTCCGACAGCCAGCGTCAGGCAACAAAGGATGCAGGTAAGATTGCAGGTCTTGAAGTTCTCCGTATCATCAATGAGCCGACAGCTGCAGCTCTTGCTTATGGTCTTGATAAGGAATCTGATCAGAAGATTATGATTTATGACCTCGGCGGCGGTACATTCGACGTTTCAATCCTTGAAATCGGTGACGGTGTTGTTGAAGTTCTTGCAACTGCAGGTAATAACCGTCTCGGCGGTGACGACTTTGACAACAGAATCGCAAAGTGGATTGTTGAGGAGTTCAAGAAGGAAAACGGTGTTGACATCACAGCCGACAAGATGGCAATGCAGAGAATCCGCGAAGCCGCAGAAAAGGCAAAGATTGAGCTTTCCGGAGTTCTCAGCGCAAACATCAATCTTCCCTATATCACAGCCGATGCAACAGGTCCGAAGCACCTCGATCTCACAATCTCAAGAGCAAAGTTCAATGAACTCACAGCTGACCTTATCGACAGCACAATGGTACCGGTACGTCAGGCAATGAGCGACGCAGGGCTTTCACCGTCTGACCTTGCAAAGGTTCTCCTCGTTGGTGGTTCAACAAGAATCCCGGCAGTTGTTGAGGCTGTTAAAAACTACACAGGCAAAGAGCCCTTCAAGGGCATCAACCCCGATGAATGTGTTGCAATGGGTGCTGCTATCCAGGGCGGTGTTCTCGCAGGTGACGTTAAGGATATTCTCCTTTTAGACGTTACTCCCCTTTCTCTCGGTATCGAGACAATGGGCGGCGTTTTCACAAAGCTTATCGAGCGCAACACAACAATCCCCACAAACAAGAGCCAGGTATTCTCCACAGCTGCAGACAACCAGACCTCTGTTGAGGTTCACGTTCTCCAGGGTGAGAGAGAGATGGCAGCATATAATAAGACTCTCGGACGTTTCCACCTCGACGGAATCGCTCCGGCTCCCCGTGGTATTCCGCAGATTGAAGTTTCCTTTGATATTGATGCCGACGGCATTGTAAACGTTAAGGCAAAGGACCTCGGCACAGGTAAGGAGCAAAACATCACAATCACATCTTCCACAAACCTTTCAAAGGACGATATCGACAAGGCTGTCAAGGAAGCAGAGCAGTTTGCCGAGGAAGATAAGAAGCGTCGTGAAGAGGTAGACATCAGAAACTCCGCAGACCAGATGGTTTACCAGACGGAAAAGACACTCGCAGACCTCGGCGACAAGATAACAGAGGATGAAAAGGCAGGCGTTCAGGCTGAGGTTGACAAGCTCAAGGAAGCACTCAAGGGCACAGACAGCGAAGCTATCAAGGCACAGACCGAAGCTCTCACAAAGAAGTTCTATGAGATTTCCGAAAAGCTCTATAAGGAAGCACAGGCAGCTCAGGCTGCTCAGGGTGCAGATGCAGGTGCAGCAGACACAGGTGCAGGAGATATGGGCGGCGACAACGTTGTTGATGCCGACTTCACACCGGTAGATTAATCGGAATAATTTTGTAGGGCGCGCCGACCCCGGCGCGCCGTTATCCGATTTATTTTATATTTACCAACCCCCAAAGTAACAGGGAGATGATTCTATGGCGGATAAACGCGATTATTATGAAGTGCTGGGTGTTGAAAAGAGCGCAAGTGAAGCAGAGCTTAAATCTGCTTACCGCAAGCTTGCAAAGAAATACCACCCCGACTTAAATAAAGACAATAAAGATGCCGAGGCAAAGTTTAAAGAAGTAAACGAGGCATATGAAGTCCTTTCCGATGCCGATAAAAGGCAGAAGTATGACCAGTTCGGTCATGCAGGGGTTGATCCCAACTTCGGCGCAGGCTACGGCGGCGGTGGTTGGAGCACGGATGATTTTGACCTGGGCGATATATTCGGCTCTTTCTTCGGCGGAGGATTCGGTGGCTTTGGCGGCGGCTCTTCATCGAGAAGAAATGCGCCCCAGCGCGGTGAGAGCATAAGAACGAGTGTTGTCCTTTCCTTTGAAGAGGCGGCATTCGGCTGTACTAAAGAGGTCTCTGTTACAAAAACAGAAAGATGCTCCGAGTGCGGCGGCACAGGTGCAGAAAAGGGCACAACGGCAGAAACCTGTTCTCATTGCCACGGTACGGGAAGTATCAAGACAACGAGAAGAACACCTCTCGGTATGATGTCCTCATCCTCACCCTGTCCCAATTGCCGAGGAACAGGCAAGATTATAAAAACACCTTGTAAGAAGTGCTCCGGCACAGGCAAGGAGAGAATCACAAAGAAGCTCTCCGTAAACATTCCTGCAGGCATCGACGACGGACAGACGGTATCACTCCGCGGTGAGGGAAATGTGGGAAGCAACGGCGGACCCAACGGCGATGTACTTATCACAGTTTCCGTCCGTCCTCACCACATTCTTGAGCGTGACGGTACTTCCATAATCTGTGAAGTGCCCATAACCTTCACTCAGGCAACTCTCGGCGATGAGATAGAAGTCCCCACCCTTGACGGAAAGGTAAAGCTCCCCATCCCCGAAGGCACGGAAACGGGCAAGGTGTTCCGTCTCCGAGGAAAGGGTGTTCCGGTGCTCAATTCATCACGCCGTGGTGACCAGTTCGTAAAGGTAAATATCGAAGTGCCGAAAAACCTCACAAAGAAGCAGAAAGAGCTTCTCCGCGACTTTGCAAAATCCATAGGCGAAGACAATTATTCAGAACGCAAAAGCTTCTTTGAAAAATTGAGAAGAAAATAAAAAAAGCCACCCGACAGGGTGGTTTTTTGCTATATGTACAGTACAGAAAACGTGTTGACCGGAAGATGATGCCGTGATATAATTTGCGTAAAGATGCATTGAGGAGGTAAAGATTATGATGAAAAGGATTTCTATGATTATTCCCACGATTGTGATTGTTATAGTTTTTTCGGCGTGCTCACTTTTTCCTCCTGCCCCGGCGTATGATGAGGAAACCGGGAAATGGGGATATGGTCTTTCTAAAGGAGAGTTTGAAATAGAGCCGCAGTTTGACGAAGCGAATAAATTCGATGGGGGTTTTGCGAGAGTCAGACTTAATGATAAATGGGGGCTTATTAATTGTTCGGGTGAATTTGTTATCAAGCCTCAGTGTGAAAGTATTAGTGCTTTTAACGAAAACGGTCTTGCGAAGGTAATTATTGACGGCAAATACGGAATCATCAACAGGAAAGGCAAATATGTATTGAAACCGGAGTTTGACGTTATACACGAATTTGATAAAAGCGGAACTGCAAAGGTCAGAAAGAATGGTAAATACGGGTACATAAATGAAAGCACCGAATATACAATAAAGCCGGAATTCGAAGAAATCGGTCTGTTCGGAAAATATAATCTTGCAGCAGCCAAGAAGGACGGAAAATGGGGGTATATCAACAGAAAAGGCGAATTTGTAATAGAGCCTCGGTTTGAAGAAGCATATTCTTTTACTAACAACAAAACTGCAAGAGTCAAGCTCGATGGAAGATTCTGTTATATTAACAAAGAGGGCGAAGTTGTGGAAGAAGCAATAAAATAGAGCAGACATACTCGGGAAGATTGGAGGATAGACTTATGAAAAAAATATTTGCATTCGGTATCGTCCTTGTCGCACTTGTGCTTTTTTCTGCGTGTACTGCACCCGGAGGAGCACCTATATATGACGAGGAGACCGGGAAATGGGGTTATGAGGGGCGCGATGGTGCACTCGGAATAGAACCGAAGTTTGAAGAAGCGTCTGTATTTAAAGACGGAATTGCAGCTGTCAAGCTTAACGGAAAATGGGGAATATTGGATGATATGGGAGACTATATATTTGAACCACAGTTCGAAGAATTGACCGACTTTTACGGAGAAAAGTATGCGAAGGTCAAACTTCGGGGCAAGTGGGGCATCATTGAAAAAAAGGGTGGATTTATTATAGCACCGCAGTTTGATGAGATGATTGAAGACGAGGGTGCAAGAATAAAACTTAATGGCAAATGGGGACATATCACGAGATTTGGTGATATAGCCATTGAGCCGCAATTTGATGAAATCGGCAAATTTCAGAACGGATGGGCAAAGGTTATTCTTGACGGGAAAACAGGTCTTGTCAATACTGTGGGCAGGATAGCCATTGAGCCGCAATTTGATGAGATAGAGGAGATTGGGTCAGGAAGAGTAAAAGTCAGAACCGGTGACAAATGGGGCATTATGATGCGCAGCGGAGAAAAGATTCTTGAGTCGCAGTTTGATGATGCATCCTACTTTGCGTCAAACGGCCTTGCGGCGGTCAAAGTCGACGGCAAATGGGGCTACATCAACGAAAAGGGCGAGTATGTAATCAACCCGCAGTTTGACGAGGCATGGGACTTTGCGGAAAACGGCCTTGCGGCGGTCAAAGTCGACGGCAAATGTGGCTATATCAACGAAAAGGGCGAGTATGTAATCAACCCGCAGTTTGACGAGGCATGGGACTTTGCGGAAAAAGGTCTTGCGAAGGTCAAAGTCGACGGCAAATATGGCTACATCAACGAAAAGGGCGAGTATGTAATCAACCCGCAGTTTTACGATGCATCCGCCTTTGCGGAAAAAGGTCTTGCGAGGGTCAGAGGCGACGACAAATATGGCTACATCAACAAAAAGGGCGAGTATGTAATAGAGCCGCAGTTTGATTGGGCATTGGACTTTGCGGGAAACGGTCTTGCGAAGGTCAAAGTCGACGACAAATGGGGCTACATCAACGAAAAGGGCGAGTATGTGGCAGAGCCGCAGTTTGACGATGCATCCGACTTTGCAAAAAACGGTCTTGCGAAGGTCAAAGTCGACGACAAATGGGGCTGCATCAACGAGGATGGCGAGTATGTGGCAGAGCCGCAGTTTGACGATGCATGGAACTTTGCGGAAAACGGTCTTGCGGCGGTCTATGTCGACGACAAATATGGCTACATAAACGAAAAAGGCGAGTATGTGGTAGAGCCGCAGTTTGATTGGGCAGAGTCCTTTGCGGAAAACGGCCTTGCGGTGGTCGAAGTCGACGACAAATATGGCTATATCAACGAGGATGGCAAGATAGTGATAGAGCCGCAGTTTGATTGGACATGGGACTTTGCGGAAAACGGCCTTGCGAGGGTCAAAGTCGACGGCAAATGTGGCTATATCAACGAAAAGGGCGAGTATGTGGCAGAGCCGCAGTTTGACGATGCATCCGACTTTGCGGAAAAAGGTCTTGCGAAGGTCAAAGTCGACGGCAAATATGGCTATATCAACGAAAAAGGCGAGTGTGTAATCGAGCCGCAGTTTGATTGGGCATGGGACTTTGCGTCAAACGGTCTTGCGAGGGTCAGAGTCGACGACAAATATGGCTACATCAACGAAAAGGGTGAGTATGTGGCAGAGCCCCAGTTTGACGGAGCATGGGACTTTGCGGAAAACGGTCTTGCGAGGGTCAGAGTCGACTGGAAATATGGCTATATCAACGAAAAGGGCGAGTATGTGATAGAGCTGCAGTTTGACGAGGCATGGGACTTTGCGTCAAACGGCCTTGCGAGGGTCAAAGTCGACGGCAAATGGGGCTACATCAACAAAAAGGGCGAGTATGTAATCAACCCGCAGTTTGACGAGGTATGGGACTTTGCGGAAAACGGCCTTGCGATGGTCAGAGTCGACGGCAAAGGTTGGGGCTATATCAACGAAAAGGGCGAGTATGTAATCAACCCGCAGTTTGACGAGGCATGGGACTTTGCGGGAAACGGTCTTGCGGTGGTTGAAATCGACGGCAAATATGGTTACATCAACGAAAAGGGCGAAATCATTCGTCCGAGATAAATAATGGAGGTGATGTCAAAAACATCACCTCCATTCAGCGTGTCGAAAAACTTTCGACACGGTGGGAGGCTGTCCAAAAAGGTG
>JAFSEA010000076.1 GCA_017435965.1 Oscillospiraceae bacterium | reverse complement strand
TCAGACTGTCGAAAAAGGTGCGAGACCACAAGCGAAGAAACATATGCAGGGAACGACAACCGGTCGTTCCGTCTCGGATTTTGACAAAACCTGATTTTCAGAAAGACGCATAGTTTTTGCAAAAGTCCTTGAAACATCGAGTTTCAAAGACTTTTTCGCTTGTTTTCCCCGAAGTGTCACCTCTCGATGTATCAACATACACCTTCGGGTTCCATTCGGAAAATCTCACACCTTTTTGGACAGCCTCCCAGCGTGTCGAAAGTTTTTCGACACGCTGCAACCCCTTCGCCGAAATTTCGGCGAAGGGGTTTATTCTTTATATCATCTCAACTTTGATTGTGTTTGTATTTCCCGACTTTCCGTTTATTATGCCGCCCGTAAGAACGATAAGGTCTCCCGGTTGAAGCGGAAGATTTTCCTTTGCGGCGCGGGTTGCGTGGTAAAAGAGAACGTCGGAGGAATTGAACTGTTCGCTGAGCACGGGAAGAACTCCCCAGGAAAGTGCGAGCTTATACCACACGGCTTTATTTGTTGCCATTCCGATTATATCGGTAGGAGCACGGAATCTCGATACCATTCGCACGGTCATTCCCGACATTGAGCTTACAACAATTGCCTTTGCATCAATATCAATCGCCATTCCGCAGGTTGCGTGGGATATGGCATCGACCTTGTTCTTTATTTTAAACTCACTTGTTTTAAACCGCTTTGCATAATGGATGTTTTTCTCGGTTTCCTCAACAATGCCACTCATTGTTTTTACGGTTTCAACGGGATATTTACCTGCGGCAGTTTCTCCCGAGAGCATAACTGCACTTGTTCCGTCGTAAACTGCGTTTGCAACGTCGGAAATCTCTGCACGGGTAGGACGTGGGTTGTGAATCATAGACTCAAGCATTTCCGTTGCGGTTATAACCCTCTTGCCGAGGAGTCTGCACTTTGTTATGAGATATTTCTGAATAGCCGGAAGCTCCGCAAAAGGAACTTCAACACCGAGATCCCCTCTGGCTACCATTATACCTTCACAGACCTCGCAGATTTCTTCGATATTATCAACGCCCGAACGGTTTTCAATCTTTGCAATAACTTCTATGTGATCGCCATTGTTTTCCGCAAGAAATGCCTTGAGATCAAGCACATCCTGCTTTGAAGAAACAAAGGATGCGGCAACAAAATCAACGCCGTTCTGAATTCCGAAAAGAAGGTCTTCCTTGTCCTGCTCGCTGAGATATGTCTTCTTGAGCACCTTATTCGGAAAGCTCATACTTTTTCTGTTTGAAAGCTCTCCACCTGCAATGACCTCACAGATAACATCATTATCGGAAATTTCTTTTACTTCAAAAACAACAAGACCATTATTTACGAGGATTCTGTCACCTACGGAAAGGTCATCGGCAAGACCTTCATAGTTTACCGATACACGGGTTTCATCGCCCTCAACATCTTCGGTTGTGAAAGTGAATTTGTCGCCATCGTTCACAACTACTTTTTCATCCTTAAAGGTTTTGATTCTGTATTCAGGGCCTTTTGTGTCAAGCATTATTGCAATAGGAAGCCCAAGCTCTTCTCTTATTCTCTTTATCATATCGAGTTTTTCAAAATGCTCGGCATGGGTACCATGGGAAAAGTTAAGTCTTGCAACGTTCATTCCCGCCCTGCACATCGCCTTAAATACATTTTCATCAGCACTCGCAGGACCGATGGTGCAAACAATCTTTGTTTTTCTCATTTCTTTTCCCTCTTTCGTTAATTTAAAAAATGCAAAATTTACTACATATATATCATACCACAAATATTTTCAAAGATAAATATAAAATATTTTTTTAACAAAGAAACTATCGTGATGCTCGTCACGATAGTTTCTTTCACCGTTCATTTTTATGCAATTATGCCTTTTACAATAATGATGCCAAAAAATGTACGCCGTTAAGCGGCTTAAAGATTATTTTGCTTTTTTCGTATGCTTGAAGCGGTGCCATCCACCAAGATTGTCAGCATCACCCTTATCTCCTTCAAGAAGCTCTTTATAGTTTTCGCAAACCTTCTTGAATGCAGCAACATACTGGTCAATTATTTCAGGTTTATAGTGTTTAAAATACGGGAGATAGATAGCTCTTGTGTTGATATACTCAGAAACCTCAAGGTCTTCATCCATCACGCGAACATCATTATCCTTAAACGCAATACGTGTCGGCTTACCATCTCCATATACGTCTGCAGTCTGGAAAAGCGGATGGGTATGAAGCGGACGGTTGCACCCCGGCTTTATACCTGCGCCTTCAACTATAACTCCTTCAGCAGCAAGAGCCTCACAGAAACGTGTTGCGGAAAGTCCGTCAAGCTCTTCCGGCTTATAGATACAAGTCGGAACATACCAGCCCGCCATATTGGAGCCTGTGCTCTCATCAACGCGATGTGCCTGAATTCCCGGAACGCCTTCGAGCTGATCCCAGAAATAGTTAAGTGCCTTTCTGATTTCTGCACAACGCTCATCATAATATTTAATCTGAACTCTTCCGACAGCCGCACTCATCTGATGCATTCTGTGCTTGAATCCACCGAGAGGAAGACCTGCATAAGGCTTGAGATAGTCTGTTTCGATATTATCTTCTGTAAAGCGTTCATATGTACCGAATGCAATTGCACGCTCATAAATTTCGCGGTCATCTGTATTGAGTATTCCCGCTTCGCCAATCGCAAAGGATTTTCCTGCCATAAGTGATGCCGCAGCAACATCACCGATTGTTCCGAGGCGTCTTCCCTTATAAAGGCCACCCTGTGCATGAGAAACGTCTTCGATAACCTTTATATTATGCTTCTTTGCAATCTCCATAATGGGATCCATATCAGCCGGATATGCAAGATAGTGGACAACTATTATCGCCTTTGTTTTATCGGTGATCTTTGACTCAAGCTTCTTCGGGTCAAGGCCGAGTGTATCCTTATCGACATCTGCAAAAACAACGGTCGCGCCAAGGTTCATTGCACTCGTACAGCTTGCCCAGTATGTTACAGACGGACAGATGACCTCATCCCCACGACCTACTCCGCAACCAAACATTGCTGCATGGAGTGCCGCTGTTCCGTTGTTAAAACCGAGAGCATACTTTGCCCCCAGCCATTCACACCAGTCTTTTTCAAATTCCTTTGTGATATTCGTTCCGCTCATTGCCCTCTTATTGAGAACATCAAGCACAGCTGCGCGGTCTTCATCCGTTATAATCGGCCAATCAAACATTTCTGTTTCAGTATACGTGACGGTCTTTTCGCCGCCAAACAATGCGAGTTTTGACATATTTATATCCTCCCAAGATCTGAATTTCTTTCATTAGTATATCAAATGCCATATTGCAAAGTCAATCGCTGCATTTATGAAAAGTCCATTTTTACAACCAAAAATAAGCATTATTAAACTTTCTTTGTGCCTTTTGAGGACAAGTTTCATTTACTCCGATATCTCCAAGTGACTTTAAATAACTTTAATAAGATACACTAATCTTACAAAATAGTATCATTTTTTCCAAAATTACACTTGACATTATATATAGAGAGACTTTTTTTAATTCATACAACGAAAGGAAGATACTTATGCAGGAAAAACCTTTAGTAGCGGGAGTATTCAAGAAATTAAACGCGTTTTCAATCATTTTTATATCACTTGGAGTGATAAACCTACTTCTTACAACTTCAAATGACCGCGCAGTATCATCAACCTGCAATACCCTTGCACTTTTTTCCGCAGTTATGGCATTTTTCTTTTATTATATATTCAGCAAAAACGAAATTGTTGTAACAAATAAAAGAGTTTACGGCAAAGTTGCATTCGGAAAGAGAATTGATTTGCCATTAGATAAAATTTCATCAATAAGTGTTTGTGCATTTAATGGCATCGGAGTCGCCACAGCTTCGGGAACAATTAAATTTTTGTTTTGCCAAAACAGAGATGTAGTATTCAATGCGATATCTTCTCTCCTGATAGAAAGACAAGAACAAAACACAAAAGCAAACACTCAAAATTCGTCCCCCACCCAAAGCAATGCTGATGAGCTGAAAAAATTCAAGGAATTATTTGACAGTGGCATTATAACTCAAGAAGAATTCGATGCAAAGAAAAAGCAGTTGTTGGGTCTTTAATACATAAAACAACAAAAAATGAAACGTTTACAAAAGAAGCTATGCCTATTATCGGGGCACAGCTTCTTTTCGTCACTCTTCTATTGAAAATTCGTAAAACTTATTTGCGCCTTCGCAGGCGGTTATTCCGATGTGGAATTCTTCGGGGATATCGATGTTTTCACAGCCGAAGTTGTGACCGTTTATGCTCACTTCAAGTCTGCAAGGTCTTCCGTTCTGCTTTTTAATTGTTACAGAGATATCTGCAATCTCATTTGGCTCTATAGAAAATCCCGAAAATGCAATGAGGGAGGATTTCACGGGACGTTCCGCACCGGGATTTGGAGCAACGTGCCAGACATTGCATCCCTTTTCCCAAGCAACGACTTCAAAATGAAGTTCGTAGATAAGAGTTCCCTTCTCGTTGGGGCTCACATCATCGGTAAACACTATAAGCGGTGCGCCGAACTTTTCAAAACTGCACTTTGCCCTGAAGGTCACACCTGCAGTATATTTTTTCTTTGTGATTATGCTCACATAATCAAATTCTTCCGGATGTCCTTCTTTGTAGTTTGCTATGCAATCCTCTCTGAAGTCAAATTCCTTATGTTCCTTCGGAAGGAGCGAATATGCATAATTGAAATCCGAGAGATCACGTTCTGCCTCGTTGAATTTATAGGTCTTGCTTGTTGCCATTGGTAGTATAATGCCTCCGTGTTTTTCTTATTTTATAATTATATCATAAGCGGTCTTTGCCGCCGAGATATCCATATTACATTCCACAGTATAAAACATAACATTTTTAGCTGTGGCATCAATCGAATCAAGCACTGTTATCACATCACCGTTTTCCGGAATATGGATATGCGGAATAAGAGTCTGCGTTATAAGGCTTTTCTCAACCTCTGTCACCCGATTTTCCGCACTGCGCTTTATGAAGCAAATATCCGAAAGCCTTACTTTCTTATTGACATTTATTTCTTCTTTTCCGCACCATGGTGTACCATAGGCATAAGGAATTCCGCCATCTATTCTTATGAGTGGCTTATCTCCGTTTACTATCTCGCACTTATCCCCCAAAAGCTTTATCCAGAGACCTGCGTGGGTGCTCTTTCCCGTGCCGCTTTCTGCACAGAGAAGGATTCCGTGGCCTTCTGCAGACATAAGAACGCCGTGCATAAGAAAGCAGGATTTTCCCGACGCCTTATCACAAATCTTGCGATATATGGCAAGCGTTTCAAGATACTCTGACGGAAAGCCTTCCTGACCTTCGCTCTCACGCATAATTTCTTCATCAGTCACACTTACCGTAAATTCCGCTTTTTCATCTATTATGTAATCACGGCACATATAACGGATGTAGTCATATTTATTTTCGATGCCGATGCACATATCAGCCATTTTTATAACAAACATACTTACACCTCATCGGAAATGAGCTTTCGCACATTGTGAATACTCATATTCTTCTCTCTTGCAATTCTTGCAACATCGGAAAACTCAATTTTTTCTTTCTTCACTCCATAGCCCTCGGATACCTTTTTTGAAACCGTGCCAAGCCTTGTATTTATCTTTTCTTCATATCTTGAAAGAACACGCCTTTTGCAGGGAATCTCACGGATTCCGATGGTCGTTGTGTGCATAAACACAAGCTTTGAAAGCCTTTCGGCATCTTCTTTTTTGCACAGCACGCAGAGCATAATTCCGGGACGTGATTTCTTCATTCCGATAGCCTCAGCCCACACATCGAGTGCACCCGATGAGAGGATTTCTTCGGTGGCAAATGCCAAGTCTTCACCTGTCATATCATCAATATTTGCACGAAGCTCCACCGTTTCTTCCGCCACTTCCATATCACCGAGGAATGCTCTTATGCAGTTTACCGCTTCAAACTCACGCTTTCCCATTCCGTAGCCGACTTTGTTGACGGCAAGAGTGGGCATAGCGGAAAATTCCGATACAAAGTATTTGAGAAGTGCCGCACCCGTAGGCGTGCAAAGCTCACCCTTTATCTCTCCGCCGTATATGGGAACTCCCTTTAAAATCTCCGCCGTTGCAGGTGCCGGCACGGGCAGGATTCCGTGAGCACACTTCACCTGACCCGATCCCACATGGATGGGCGATGCAATCACCTTTTCGGGAGCTAATTTTCTCACAGCAAGGCATACTGCGGCAATATCGGCTACTGCATCAAGCATTCCCACCTCATGAAAGTGAACTTCCTTTACAGCTATACCGTGAACTTTGCTTTCCGCCTCTGCTATAATTCCATAAACATTCAGAATATCCTTCTTTATCTTTTCATCTGCATTGAGAGCAGAGACGATATCTTCAATACTTTTCAAGTTGCTGTGGTGATGATGATGCTCAAGTTCTTCCTTTCCTTCAATCTTCACGAAGAAAGAACTTCCCGAAATGCCGAAGCTTTTCTTCTCATGAAGTAAAATTTCACAATGAGGGATATTCATTGCATTAAGCTCCGATATAAAAGAAGCTTTATCCTCAAGAAGCTCCGAAAGAGATGCGGCAAGCATATCTCCGGCGGCTCCCATCTGACAATCGAGATATAAAACTCTCATTTCTTTCCCTCCATATGGTTTATCATACTTGCAAGATAACCTGCACCAAAGCCGTTGTCTATATTCACCACAGACACACCGCTTGAGCAGGAGTTCATCATAGAAAGAAGTGCAGTCATTCCTTCAAATGATGCCCCGTAACCCACGCTTGTGGGGACAGCTATCACAGGGCAATCGGAAAGACCTCCCACAACGCTTGCAAGAGCACCTTCCATACCTGCAACGGCAACAATAACACTTGCACTTAAAATATCATCGAGATAGGAGAGCAATCTGTGAAGTCCTGCAACTCCCACATCGTAGATTCTCGTCACTTCGTTTCCGAGAAACTCTGCGGTAACCGCTGCTTCCTCTGCCACCGAAATATCGCTCGTTCCTGCTGTGAGAACGAGAATTTTCCCGATGCCGTCGGGAGCTTTTCTCTCACCCGATATGCCGATTCTTGCATCTTCATAATATGTAATGCCGGAAAGTGCTTCTGCCTTCTCTTTTGAAAGGCGTGTTATGAGAATACCACTCTCACCACTATCCCGAAGAGTTTTCACTATGGCAGATATCTGCTCTGCACTTTTTCCCTCTCCGTATATGACCTCACAAGCACCGTTGCGAAGCTTTCTGTGAGTATCGACCTTGGCAAAGTTTATATCCTCAAACGGCATTGCCCGAAGCTTTATCGCCGCCTCTTCAGGTGTAATGTTTCCCAACTTCACACTATTCAAAGTATCTAAAAGAAAGTTTTTCATCTTCGCGCCTCCAAATCAAATGTGACCGAAGTAAAATATTTGCAAAGTTCTTCCAAAATACGTGGTCTTTTATTTTCAAACAAAGCCTTGTCCTTCACGTTGAGCTCGAGCCTTGCCATATTTTCGCAATGCACCCTTACTCTGAAATCCGAAAAGCCTTCATCAAAGAGAAATTTCTCCGCAGTTTCAATAAGAGCAAGCTTTTCTTCCGTTATTTTCTCATTTTTTGCAATCCTCGTTGCAAGACAGGAATATGACGGTTTGTTCCAAAGAAAAATCCCTGCTTTTTTTGAAAATCTCCGCACTTCTTCTTTTGTCAATCCACAAATGCGAAGAGGTGACAGAACTCCCATCTCGCCTATTGCACGAAAACCCGGTCTGTCGCTTATGTCATCGGATGCGTTTGTTCCCTCTATAACGACCTTGAAACCGTCTTTTTCTGCAGCCTCAAGGATTTTTTTAAACATACGCTTTTTGCAATGATAACAACGATTTTCTCCGTTTGAGGTTATGTTGTCACAATCAAAGACAGACGTGTGTAAAACATTTGTCTTTACACCGATTTCCTCAGCGACGTAAAGTGCATCCTTCATTTCAAAAGAAGGCACAAAATCACTTTTCACAAAATATGCCGAAACCTCGGCACCATAAGCTTTTGCGGCATAGAGAAGATATGCCGAGTCAATCCCTCCGGAGAGGGCAACGGCAACTTTTTTATATTCTTTGAAAAAATCTTTCAAATCCAATTGCCGCACCTCCAAAACTCCGATAACTCCCCATAATATAACTATTTTATTATATCTGTCACGGTTTGTTTTGTCAAGGTGACAAAATTACTTCTCCCCCTCTTGTAAACCCTTTGGAAGTTTGATATAATAGCCTCAATATACAACTTGAAAGAAGGATGTTTTTATGAAAACAGGTTTTTCAAAGGTCTGCATCAATCCCCCTTACGGTGCTCCCATCGTAGGTTACTATGAGGAACGTCTCACAAAGGGTATTGCAGATGATATTTTTGTTCGTGCAGTAGCATTTGACGACGGTGAAAATAAAGCTGTCGTTATTGCACTTGATTTATGCGAGCTTGCTCAAAAATATTTTGATGCAATGAAATCCGCCATTATGGAAAGCACAGGTCTTCCCAATGAGGCAATCTTCATCAACTGCTCCCACACCCACACAGGTCCTCTCGTAGGTAAGGACTTCGCATCGGAGCTTCGAAGCTCTGAGGTATATAATGAGTTTCTTTTCACAAGTGTCCGTGATGCGGCTGTTTATGCAATCGCTGACCTTAAAGAGACAAGAATCGAAACTGCAACAGGTGAGGCAAAGAACATCTCCTTTATCCGTCGCTACAGAATGAAGGATGGCTCTGTTGCAACAAATCCCGGTGTAAATAATCCCGATATCGACCATGCTCTCGGCACTCCCAACGAAACAGTAAAGCTTGTAAAGCTCGTCCGTGAGGGAGCTGACGACATCTTCATCGTAAGCTTCGGCACACATCCCGACTCTGTTGGCGGTGACTACATAAGCGCAGACTATATGGGTTATGTCTGTGACATTCTCGAAAAAGCTGTTCCCGGAACAAAATGTATGTTCCTCCAGGGCTTCCAGGGCGATGTTAACCACGTTAATCCCCATCCCACAAAGGGCGAGAGTGCAATTTCTGTAATCGACTTTGACAGCGTTCCGAGAAGCCTTGCTCACGCTGAGCATATGGGAAGAATTATTGCAGGTGCAGTTCTCTCAATCTGCTCGATAACAGAAGAAGTTAAGGCAGATAAAATCACTTACGCAATGTTAAGAGTTGACCTTCCTTCACATCAGGAGAATGACAGACTCGATGAGGCACGTCATATCTGGACACTCCACGAAAGCGGACGTGATGATGAGCTTCCCTTCAAGGAAATGGCACTTACAACAGCAGTTGCAGAGGCAAAACGTATTATAAAGCTCGAAAACGGCCCCGACTCCTTCCCCTTCTGGCTCTCTGCAATCAGAATCGGTGATCTCTGCTTTGCAGGTATCGGCGGTGAGCCCTTCACAGAAATCGGAAATCGCATAAATGCCGCATCACCCTTTGCAGAAACAGTCCTCTGTGCTCTCACAAACACAGCAGGCGGCTATATTCCCACAACTAAAGCATACTCCGAGGGCGGCTATGAAGCAAGAAGTTCTGCCCTCGCCCCCGGCGGCGACGACATTATAGTCAATGGCATGATAAAGCTTTTCGATTCTCTTAAGTAAATAAAAAACTGTGGCTACCCTAAAAGGGTAGCCATTTTTATTTGTAAAACTCTGCAATATTGATAACTTTCTTTTCTTTCTTTTTTGCCTTTTCAAAGAAATTATGTGCACCACCGAAAGGATGGTCTACATATCCTATAACATAATCGGATTGCTTTATCATCCATTCATTTCGCCACGAAATAGCAAATCTTTTCGGAACATTTTCTAGTCCTTCGGGATATATGCTGTCTGAATAATCTTCACCGTCGTTCCTTGGCATATAAGCAAGAACGACATAATATTTTATTTCCGGATATACCTCTTTTAAATCCTTCAACGCACGTCTTACCGTTCTGTCAAACTCTCCATTGTTTCCAACGTAAAAGGTATCAACCCCATGATCACATATCAGAGCTTCAACCGAGCTGATTATATGATGATAAACCTTGTTTGGCATCAATCTGTGTCCGAAAAAAGTACAAGCTGACATTTTAATTTCTCCCTTCCGTTGTGTGTTATTTGTTTGACTTTCGTCTGTTGTGTTCTCGGCAGAGGAGTTGTCCGTTTGAAATTTCTGTTTTTCCGCCCTCGCACCATGGAGTGATGTGGTCGGCTTCCATTTCTTCAAGCTCCCAGTGCATCTTTTCACGCTTCTCTTTTTTACAATGCGGACAGATGCCTTTTTGTTTTTCATACATTTTTCGCTTCTCGTTGTCCGTAAAGCTTCGGATGTTGAGGTGCTTTTCTTCACCACTCAGAAGATATTCATAAATGCCTGAGCGTTTTGTTATATCATCATCCTGCATGAGTTCGTATATTCTTGATTCAAGTGCGGTGGGGTCTTGTGGGTTTTTGCCATACTTATTATATAAAATCCCCCATTCAAGCCCCTGCATTTCCTTTCGGTATTTTGGGAAAACTGTCTGCACCCAGCTTATGACGCTTTGGAAATACAACCAAAGCTCGCTTGCGTTGGTATCCTGCTGATGCTCGGACATATAATCTTCTATCTCACCCCCGTCTCTTTCCGAAATCCATTTTAAGGCTGTTTCGAGATAGTCTTGCCTTATGGCAGTTCCTCGCAGGTATTTGCTTGCAATCTGATATGCAGGACAAGCATTTTTGCTGAAATATTGTTTTGCGTTAGATAGCCATTTACCTGTGTATATTGCATTGCGAAGCTCCTGGTTTGTGAGCTTTTCTCCGGCAATGTTAATTATCTTGAACCAATCAAGCTTTTCACGGTCGTTACCCCGGCATATGTAAATCATAAGCTTGTAGTTTAATATCTGTTCTTTTTCGGCTTCCGTAAGGTTTCCGAATTTTTTATGTCCGACAGAATATTCTCCGCTTACATATTGACAGAAACTTATCGTTCTCTGTTGCCCGTCAAGAAGCTCAAAGCTTCCGTCGGAAGATTCAACCCAATACATAACATTGAGAGGAAATCCCTTTTGTATTGTCTCGATAACTGCGTCACGTTGCTTGTCCTTATAAACAAACTCACGCTGAAATGCAGGGCGCACATTCAGCTTTCCGCCGTATGCCACAACTCCGTTTTCTGCGCTGTCGAGATATCCGTTTGCTATCTCCCGAACTGTTATTTCCGCTAATCTTATCTCCATAATCTCACTTCCTTCTGCGAATTAAAATTTTTGCATATGTACTTTTATATCTACCATTTATCAGCAATGCCCCTCGACGATTTAAGTCACTGTAATTCTCTGCATCCTCTTTTGTGTAACTTTTTATTTTATAAATAGAATCGCGATCAGTGATATCTAAAATTTCAAACTGAGTTGGATTGTATTTGTCCAAAAAAGTAATGGGCACTCCCATTACACCATAATAATCACAAGGTATATCAGATATTTTAGCAACATCTATCGCATCATAATTATCGTATTTAGGATATTCTTCTGGGGTATAACTCTTCCAAAGCAAAATCTCCTCATGTCTTTTTACAATATCAAAATTCGTATACCAACCTACATTTCCGAATTTTTGAATCGTTCCGTTTGGTTTAATAAACGCTTTGACCGCATTATATCCAATCCAAACTTCATCGTTTTTTAACAGAGGAAAAAAATCTTTGTAAGTGATTGCATTTTTGTTTCCGATTATTATAAACTTTTTCTCATGCTCAACAAGCTGTGCAACATATTCTCGAAACAGCGAAAACGGAGGATTTGTTACAACGATATCCGCTTCTTTTAAAAGCTCAATACATTCGTCACTTCTGAAATCTCCGTCGCCTTGAAGCTTAACAAGTGTGTTCTTTCTGCTTTTTATAAGGTTTTCAACATCAGCTAAATCTATTGCACCGTCGCCGTTTAAATCCTCAACTTCGCTGATTTCGATTTTATATGCCTTCTTGCCTTCCTTTGCTATGCCATACTGCGCCTCTTCCCATCCCGAAAGCGCAACTTGTGTATTTGCAACAGGTGATGTGGCATAACAGGTAGCGATAAGCTTTTTTAGTCCATATTCATTAAAGCTCATTGCAAAGTGCTTGAAAAAGTTACTCTCATAAGGGTCATCGCAGTTGCAGAAAATGACTTTGCCTCTGAAATATTCCTTATAATGCTTCAGCTCATTTTCTATGTCCGAAAGCTGTGTGTAAAATTCGTCATTCTTTGCCCTGATTGCCCTATGTAATGCATTGTTCCCTGCCATTATTCCTCACCCACAAATAGTTTTTATTTTTTTTGCGAATACTGTTTCCACAAAGATTATACACCACATTAGGTGTAAAATCAATACACTCGATATGATGTATTGTAATATAACTTAGGGTGAAGTCATGAAAGAGTATTACGAAATAATCCGAGATTTGCGTGAAGACAGGGATCTTTCACAAAAAGAAGTTGCAAACATACTCGGAACCACGCAACAAGTGTACTCTCGTTACGAAACAGGAACAAACGAAATGCCGATACACCATGTCATTACTTTATGCAAATTTTACAAAGTTTCCGCTGATTATATATTAGGACTAAATTCGGAAAGCTAAATCCGAGCAGATCCTATGTATCTGCCCGGGTATCGTTTTGCAAAATGATTATGATATGAGGTGTAGCATAAAACCAATGCCGTAGGGGCGAGGCTCTGCTTCGCCCTTTTTCTATTATATATTGAAATTTTCGATTTTCGTTTCACTCCATTTCCATTAATCACGAAGATATGACCTTGGGTGCGTTTTGTTTTTTTGAAACATTTTTTAAATTTATCGCCGACATATATCTTTACGTTTTGGTTAGAATGTGATATACTGTCTAACATATGTATTAACAAAGCGAGGAGACGATTTTATGAAAATTTCATCATTACAGACAGCGAGATATGAATATGTTCCGAAGCTTCCTCAGATGCTTCGTGGCGGTATCTCTGAAATCAGCGTTTTGGAAGGTGCTGAAACAAAGAGCGTTGCGGATTGCGAAAAGATTCAGGCTCTTTTCCCCAACACCTACGGAAAAAAGGAAATAGTTTTCAAGAAGGGCGAAAACACCTCCGAGGCAAAGAAGCAGGTTGTCGGCGTTATTCTCTCCGGCGGTCAGGCACCGGGCGGACACAATGTTATCTGCGGTCTTTACGATGCACTCAAGTCCACAAATCCCGACAATGTTCTCTACGGCTTCAAGGGAGGTCCCAGCGGTCTCATCGAAGACGATTATATAATTTTTGACGATGAATATATCAACAAATACAGAAACACAGGCGGATTTGACATTATCGGTTCAGGTAGAACAAAGCTTGAAACCAAAGAGCAGTTTGCAATAGTTGCCGATGTATGCAAAAAGCACGGAATCACGGCTATCGTTATCATCGGCGGTGACGACTCAAACACCAACGCAGCTGTTCTTGCTGAATACTTTGCCGCAAACAACACAGGCGTTCAGGTAATCGGTTGCCCGAAGACTATTGACGGTGACCTCAAGAACGAAGACATTGAATGTTCCTTCGGTTTCGATACAGCTACAAAGACATACAGCGAGCTTATCGGTAACATCGGACGTGATGCAAACTCCGCAAAGAAATATTGGCACTTTGTTAAGGTTATGGGACGTTCCGCTTCCCACGTTGCACTTGAGTGTGCACTTGAAACACAGCCGAACATCTGCCTCATTTCCGAGGAAGTTGCTGCAAAGAAGATGTCACTTTCCGCTATTGCAGATTACATTGCAGACTCTGTTGCAACAAGAGCCGCAAAGGGTATGAACTTCGGTGTTGCAATCATCCCCGAAGGTGTTGTTGAGTTTGTTCCGGAATTCTCCGTTCTTATCGCTGAAATCAATGAGCTTCTTGCAGGAAGCCGTGCAGATGCATTCAATGCACTTCCCACCTGGGCAGAAAAGTATGCATTCATCGAAAACGGTCTCACAAAGGAGTCTATGGAAGTATTTGCAATCCTTCCCCAGGGCATTCAGCAGCAGCTCTTCCTCGAGCGTGATCCCCACGGAAACGTTCAGGTTTCACTCATCGAATCCGAAAAGCTCTTCTCTGCCCTCGTTGCAGACAAGCTTGCAGCACGCAAGAAGGCAGGCACATATAACGGCAAGTTCTCACCCATCCACCACTTCTTCGGCTATGAAGGAAGATGTGCATTCCCCTCAAACTTCGATGCTGACTATTGCTATTCACTTGGCTACAATGCATTTATGCTCATTCAGTATGGCTACAACGGATATCTCTCAAAGATTTCCAACCTTTCAAAGCCTGCCACAGAATGGGTTGCAGGCGGTATGCCGATAACAAAGATGATGAACATCGAGCGCCGTCACGGTGAGGATAAGCCTGTTATCAAGAAGGCACTTGTTGAGCTTGACGGCAAGCCCTTCAAGTTCTTTGAAGCAAACAGAGATACCTGGGCAGTTGAGACTTCATATATCTACCCCGGTGCAATCCAGTACTACGGACCGAGTGAAGTCTGCGACATAACAACAAAAACCCTCGCACTCGAAAAAGAATAATAATTGCAAGCAGGTGTTGTCTCAGTTGACAACACCTGTTTTTTCGTCCTTCTTTTAAATACGATTGCATTGATTTGCACACATCGGGTGTGATATAATTCAGTTAAAGGAAAATCGAAAAGAGCGTGATTTGATGATCAAACCGTATATAATCTGTCATATGGTGACCTCCATTGATGGGAAGGTCACAGGTGAGTTTTTGTCAAAGCCTTCCTGTGAGGCGGCAACGGATGTATATTATGAGCTCAACCGTGAATACAACAAAAACAGCGCAAACGGGTTTATTTGCGGTCGTGTCACTATGGAAGGAAGCTTCACCGGTGGTTGGTATCCTGATTTAATGGAATATGAGCCTTATAACAGCTTTGATGATTTCATTCCCGATAATTTATCTGGATTCTACGCAGTGAGCTTTGACCCAAAAGGAAAGCTTGGCTGGAAAAGCGATAAAATCATCGACGAAGACCCGGGATATGGCGGTGCACAGATAGTAGAGGTATTAACAGAGAAGGTTGATTTGCGTTATCTTTCATATCTTCGCAGTATGAACATCCCCTATATCTTTGCAGGAGAGACTGAAATTGATGTTAAGGTTTCTCTTGAAAAGCTATATACCCTTTTTAACATCACTGCTCTGCTTCTTGAGGGCGGAAGCATTGTGAACGGCTATTTTGAGCGTGAAGGAGTGATTGACGAATTAAGTCTTGTTATTGCACCGATTATTGCCGATGCAGAGGATAAGCCACTTTTTATGGAAAGCTCTGTTTCGGATTTTAAGTTAAATGAAATAAAGAAGTACGATAACGGTGTTATTTACTTAAACTACAAACAACAATCAGAGGGTTTATAAAATGGAAAACAGAAAAGATTTTTTGGCAACAGAGTCTATCGGAAAGCTTCTTTTCAGACTGTCAATCCCTACAGTGGTGGCACAGCTGATCAATATGCTTTACAACATTGTTGACCGCATATACATCGGTCATATGCCGGGCGACGGAAGTCTTGCCCTCACGGGTGTCGGTGTGTGTATGCCGCTTATTATGCTCGTTTCGGCTTTTGCGGCACTTGTAAGCGCAGGCGGTGCACCGAGAGCATCAATCTTTATGGGCGAAAAGAAGCTTGACTCGGCGGAAAAGACCCTCGGCAACTGCTTTAGTCTGCAGATTATAGTGTCTTTGGTTCTGACAGCAGTTCTGCTTATATGGAACAAGGATTTACTGCTCGCCTTCGGTGCAAGTGAAAACACAATCGGCTACGCAACCGAGTATATGAACATTTACGCAATTGGCACTCTGTTCGTGCAGATGACCTTGGGTATGAATACATTCATCACGGCACAGGGTTTTACCACCGTTTCGATGGTTTCGGTAATTATCGGTGCGGTGTGCAATATAGCACTTGACCCGATATTCATTTTCGGTCTTGATATGGGCGTTCGCGGTGCGGCGCTTGCGACAATCATTTCGCAGATGCTTTCCTGCGTGTGGATTATATCTTTCCTTTGCGGCAAAAAACACAGCTTCGCTTAAGACGTGAGAATTTAAAGCTGGAAGCAAAAATAATCCTGCCTTGCATCGCACTCGGTGCAGCAGCTTTTGTAATGCAATCAAGCGAGAGCGTGATTTCCGTCTGCTTCATTTCATCGCT
>JAFSEA010000075.1 GCA_017435965.1 Oscillospiraceae bacterium | reverse complement strand
TCGACGGTGGGGCTTGAAAATTTCACAAAAATAAACACTTATGTTGACGGGCAATTTTCAGATGTTAAAAGTTCTGATTGGTTTGCTGAGAATGTAAGAACCGTTTATGAACTGGGATTGATGAACGGCAATAGCGCCACAACTTTTAATCCGTATGGAAATATTACCCAAGCAGAAGCCTTAACAATCACGGCAAGAATACATAAAATATATACAACTGGCAACGATGATTTTTCAGATATAAAGCAGGAAATGTTGGATATGGAACCTGAAATTTTAGAATGGTGCAATAATGATAAAAATAGTCCTGCGTATAAAGAATTCTATAATGCATGGTATGCACCATATGCGTATTATCTATATGCCTATGTTTGGGGTGAAGGACGAGGCGAATATCCTCAATTTCCTGCGTTAGCTTTTTCACACGTGTATGCACCATTCATTGAAACACAAGAGCCTATGAAAAGAGGGATACTTGTATCGTCGCTTTTGTTAGGTTCGCTCCCAGAAAATGAATTTAACCAAATAAATCAAGTGGATAACGGCGCGATTCCTGATTTAAGTTATGGTGATGGTTCAGATATATACATGTTTTATCGAGCTGGAATATTAACTGGCAATGATGCTTCGGGAACGTTTTCTTTTGATTCTAATATTACAAGAGCAGAAGTAGCTGCAATTATTGGCAGAATGGTAAATCCGTCATTGAGAAAACATATAACCTTAAGAAGTTCGCATGGAACAAGTGATATAATTTCTGCTTCTACTTATAGTTTAAATCTTACAGACGAGACGACAATTACTATTACAACAACGTATAAAGATGAAGAGTATCCTGGCGGAGTAACATTAAACGCTAATTATGATAGTAGTGTCATAAATGTAAAATGGGAAGAAAGTGATATTGGATATTGGGATAATCCATTAAGAATCATTCCGATTAAAAACGGTACAACAACGCTTAGAATTTCATTAGTAGAAAATCCAAACGAATATCAGGATGTTATTGTAACTGTAAGTGGATTCGATACTAATATGTCAACACCCACAGACTTAACAACATTAACAATTGAAGGAATGGGGGAAGAATTCAAGCAATACAATACTGGATTGCCCAACACGAACAAATTACACTCCGCTACGTATAGGATAAATAACTATCCTAATGATACGGTAGCTATTTGGGTTGATTTTATTGTTTCTTGCACAGATTGCGTTGATTATAATGGATATATACAGTTGCGTTATAATTTGTACAACTCAAGTGGCGTTGTCGTTAAAACTGGAACAACAATTACCGAATTCACTCATACATATACACAATACGCAGGTACACTATCGTTTTCAAGCTTACCACCTGATGATTATAAGTTGGTGTTTAGCAGCAAATATTGATAAATTTGACAGAAAATTCAAAATGTTATATAATACTTCCAACCCTGCCCCACCATATGGTGACATATGGACTCCACATCAGCGTCGGGCTAGCGCTTTCGGGGGATGTTGATAATTGTTTTATTGATGATGTGTGAGATACGAGAAGGGATGATGCCTATGCAATGTAAAATGATTTTTAATAAGTTTGTAGATTTTTCCTTCGAATTTGCAAATTTTATTTTTAGTGTTTTGTGTAACAAAGACATCACCCCACTCGGAACGAGGGTTGCTATATATTCAGTCACTCATTTTTTGTGAGTGGCTTTTGTTTTTTACTTTACGAATTGAAGTTGCGGTCGATTGTTGGAGATTTTTCTTGACGTATGTGTTATAATGTAATCAACTGAATTTTCTGCATTATAGGAAAAGTGTTGTCAAAGGTGGTTTTGCAATGGAAAAAGATTTCGGATTTGAAAATATATACCGTGAATTTGCAAATAATGATTTGAATTTTGAGGTTCACAGAGGAACCCACAGAAAACTTGCATATCGCCATTACCACGATTATTATCAGCTCTGGTATATTGTGAAGGGAAGTTTTGTACATCTTATTGACGGAAAGGCGTTTGTTCAGCGCAAAGGAGATTTGTTTCTCATCCCTTCGTATGTAAATCATCAAATGGATACAAGAAACTCAATTGACGTGGAATGGATATTTGTGGATATGGCAGATAATTTTCTCGACTTGTTCCCGGGTGGTTTTGAGAAGAACAAAGTTTTCAATATGACCTGTCTGCGTCCGCTTGTGTATAACAGCAAAAGTGCGGAGCCTTTCATTCATTATGAGGGGGAGAAGGCAAAAGAAATTGAGGCGATGTTTGATGAACTTCTCGATGAATACAATTCGGGTTCGGAGCTTGCACCTGTTTATATAAGAGCAAAAATTGTTCAGCTTTTGTCTCGGGTAGCTGAGGATTACACGTCAAAAATTCCTGAATTTGAAGAAAAGTGCTTTTCAAACTACCGTATGGCAATAAGAACAGTTATTGATTTCGTAAATCTCCACTATACCGAGGATTTATCCTGTGATGACATTTACAGAATTGCTCTTATGTCAAAAACCTCGTTCAACTATATTTTCAAGCAAGCTGTGGGAAAGACCCTTGTTGACTATATCAATATGCTTCGCATCCGTATGGCGAAAAAGCTTTTAAAGGAAGGAAATCTCAATGTCACCCGAATAAGCGAAGAATGTGGTTTTAAAAGTGCAACATACTTTGGAAGAGTGTTTAAAAAGGAAACGGGCTTTACGCCTAAAGAATACGCATATCTCAAAAGAAAGGATAAATAGCAAACCTATAAAAAGGAGCTGTGGCAGAAAGTACCACAGCTTCTTTAGTTATTTCTTCACAAGGAAAATCATTTCTTTTGGTCTGATTGTGAAGGTTTTCTTTTCTTCCTTTGAAACCCGGTCTACCCAGATGCTTCGGAGCTCAAGGGTATATTCAGTCTCGGTGAGATTTGAAACTACGAGATATTTTTCCTCATTTACAAACATTGAGGCATATATGTTCTTTGGAAGCTCGGATAAAATCTCATCACATTCCCGAAGCTCAATATATGCAACGCTGTTTTCTTCTACCATAGGCCTATATAGTGCAAGATACCTCGCCCAACGGGGGTATTCTTCAACATCATCGGGGATTGCTGACCACAAGCTGTAAATATAAGGACCGTCGGGGTGCTTTTCCATATAGTCACGGATTTTCAGCTTGTGCTGATGGTCGATGCTGTCTGTTACATAGTCAATATCCTCGCAAAGTCCACGACCAAGCAACGGACGACCTTTCTTGAGAAGCGGAAATTGCATGAAAGGGATTACCTTTGCATAGTAGTAATCGGGATTCGATGTATCGGAAAACTCTGCGTGCTGACAAGGAACAATATACTGCTCATAGGATTTTCCGATACCGTAGCCATCGTTGTCAGCTATTCCTTCGCCTATCCAGAGATAGTCATATACTTTGTCTTTACAAGGAGCAGTATTGTTGCGGTCTGCGTGAAGCTTGTATATGCCGCCTCTTTTCTTGACCTCGCTGTATATAGTGCCGAGAAGATCCTCAATCATAGGGTCATATGGCATATCATAGGTGGTGACACGGCTTATGTCAATGCCGCTTTCAACAGCCTTCTTTTCGGCAATGTCAAAGCCGTCATAGCCCCAGTCGTTGTATATGCCGTCAAAACCGTATTTGTCAAGAATGTCAATGGTGCGTGGAATCATATAGTTTCTCCATTCGGGACTTCCGCAGAAGCATTTTCTGTAATGGAAATGGTCTCCCGAGAGGTCATATGCACCACGGGCAAACTCCTCTCTGTAATCAGGGTCGTGAAGCGAAAAATATCCCGTTGAAACGTAGGGAATAATTTTTATTCCGAAGTTGTGGCATAGGTCAACAAATTTCTGAAGTCCATCGGGATCGTGTGAGGTGAATTTATCTGCACCGAGATGGCGGATGCTGTCGTTCCACTCCTCATGAATTTGTATAAGCTCAACACCTTTTTCCGACATATCTTTTAAAAGATTGTAGTCATATTCGGTGGGGGTGATTGAAAAACGTGCAGGGTAGTCACCGAGATTATATGTAGCCTGACCGGGCAGATAATCACGGATTCTGTGTCTGCGGAAATACTTTTTGTTTTCGGCTTCTGCACTATTGATATTTTCTATTCGTCTGCGATGCTCTTCCAGGGTGAGTTTTTTCATGTCATTTTTCCTCCTTTGAGGGAATGTGTCGTTTTCATTATATCACGGTATCTTAGAAATTTCTCGAACAATCGGACGGGATTTCCGGAAAAAGACCGATTGTTATAGAAAATGAAGCGGGATTATGATATTATGACTATGTAAATCAAAACAATAACTTCTGAAAGGTAGTGTTTATTATGATAAACAGAGCTAATGTTCCCTTCGTTTTTTCTGATATGTGCGAGTTTGAAGACCAGGGCGGTGGAGTTAAAAGAAAAATTCTTGCTTACGGTGATGCTCTTATGCAGGTTGAGGTGCATTTTGAAGAGGGAAGTATCGGTGCTATGCACTCACACCCCCATTCACAGCTTACAAATGTCCTTGAAGGGGAATTTGAGTTCACAATCAATGGTGAGAAAAAGATTGTAAAAAAGGGCGACACCCTTTATAAAACTCCCGGTGTTCCTCACGGATGTGTCTGCCTCAAAAAGGGCATTCTTCTCGATACCTTCAGCCCTTACAGAGAGGATTTCTTGAAATAATACACAGAAAGAGGTTTCTTTAATGTCAGATGTAGGAAAACAGTTTCCTTCCGAAATGGAAACGTATACAGACAGAAAATCAGGCAGAAAAATAACAAAGCTCACAAAGTCGGGTGAAAATTATCACTTCTACTTTACGGAAAACTCCTTCCGTGGGGATGATAAGGAAATAATATATCACCATTCCGATGTCCCGTTTAACGATGAGGGGGCATCTATAAACCTCTTTGCCATGGATCTGGAGACCGGAATACGCACCCAACTTACGGATTTTGCATCTCATTTTAAGAACATCCGTTATTGCGGCACAGGGCAGAGTCGTGACGGTATGACAATTATCTTTGTTGCAGACGGCGACCTTTACCGTCTTGACCGTGCAAGCGGAAGCTTCGACCGCATCTATAAAACTCCGGAGGGCTTTGAGATATCTGCAATGTCATTAAGTCACGACGGAAGATATACCTCCGTCGTTATGTATGAAACTCCGGTGTTTGACAGAACATTTTCCAATGCAAACTACGACGGCTTCACGGAAAGATTCTTTGCCATAAAGAGCAGTCGCATAGTTATGATTGATATGAAGAGTCTTGATGCGGAAATCCTTCTCCATGACACTCACTGGGCAGGTCACATTCAGTTTGCTCCCGACACAAGTGAGTATCTCACCTTCTGCCACGAAGGCCCGTGGAACCGTGTGCAGCAGAGAATATGGATGCTCAATACCATAACGAAGGAAGTATATCCAATTTATCGCCAGAAGGAAGAAGACAGCGTGGGTCACGAGTTCTGGACACAGGACGGACTTGTATTTTTTGATAATCGGGGCCCCGGTCACGATGGCACAATTACATCGGATAAAACTCAGGCAACGGTTGTGGATGCCGATGGTAAGGATGCCATTCCTCTTGTGGGCTTTTCCGATAAGGAAGGAAACATCCTTCGCACCCTTGAACTTCCTTATTATTGCAATCATTACCATTCAAACCGGGATAACACTCTCCTTGTTGCCGATTCGGTAAACGATCTTGTGCTTATTGATATATCTACCGATACACCTTCCTTTGAAGTGCTTTGCGAACACAACACCTCATGGCTTTATCAGAATACCCATTGCCATCCCACTTGGAGTTGGTCGGGCGATAAAATTCTGTTTGCTTCTGATTGCGACAGAGTTGGCTGTGCTCAATTGTATATGATAGATATGAAATAAAAGTTCAATAGTTCGAGTTTTTTCGGAAATATTATGGTACAATTGAAGCGTATAACAGGCGAAAAGTATATTTTTCGAGGAGGAGTTAAAAATGCAAAAGAAATTTTTCAAAAAAGCAATGTCTGCAATAATTGCTTTTGCCCTTGTTTTTTCAATCGTTCCTGCAATGGGTATTGCATCTGCGGCAGATGTTGGTGAGACAACAACGTTTATTTTTGCGCCGAGATTGTTTACGGTTGCGGAACTTACCGGGACAGGAAGCAGTTCTATGCCTTCCGGATATGATAAAAATTTCCTTTTTGATTATCTTGAAGTGGGAGAATCCGAACACGCTCCGGAATATTATAGAAACTGGAAGCTTTTCAGGACTAATTGGAGAAGTGACAACACAACAGATATGGAAAATGCCGATGTGAATTCAACGCAGGGACTCTACTTCAGATATGGAAGCGGTTCCGGTTGGGTGGCGATGAAGATAAAGGGATTTGATGCAGGAACTTATAATATAAAAGTCAAATCATATCCGCAAAAAGGAAGAAATATTGCATTGTATGTTCTTGATGATGCAATATATGGAAATGCTGATGTTGCGACAATCACAAACGCCATAGCGAACTACAGTTCACTTAACGGAGTGGAAAAGATAGGTAATGCAGATTTTTATGGCAGACCGGGTAATGCGTCTGAAAAACTCTACGACAGCGTATATTCAAAAACCACAGACGCTGGTTACTATTGCATCAATGCAAGCCTTGCAGAGGCCGAATTCGGAAATGTAACTTTTAGCGGAGATGCATCAACTGAGCACATTTTTGTTTTCAAGGATGAAGGACAAGGCGTGCTTGCCGGCAACGAAACTTCATCATCAACCGAGAAATATTTGTCCATAGCTGCACTCTCGTTTACTCCTGTTGCAGCAACTGCAAAGAACGCAAATATCTTCGGCAACACAGCGGCATTCTTTGAGAAGACAAACGCGGATTCCTGCGATTTGTACCTCGTTTCCGCAATTGACTCTCTTGACTATGCAGGTGCAGGCTTTGAGGTTTCAGTAGATGGCGGAGAATCCGAAGAGCTTTCTACCGATACAGTTTATAATAGCATCAGCTTCACAAATAGTGACGGCTCCACAACAACATATACTTCCGACGATCTCGGCCTTTCCGGAAAGTATCTTTATGTTGCAAAGAAAACCCTTGATTCTTTCTCAGGTCAGAAAATCAACTTCAGACCCTTCGCTGTCACGGTTTCCGATGAAACAGTCGAAGGCTCAGCTTATGAAGTAACAATGAAGAAGTAAAGGAGAGATGGTAATGAAGAATTATACAGAACCAAAGCTTGAGATAGTTAAGCTTGAAACAAAAGATATCATAACCACCTCCGGTGGCTTTGCAAGTCTCTTTAAAAGCTCGGGAACATACTCTTCTGACAGAGGAATGAGCATCACAAGCTACAGAATTGACTAAGTAGTCAGAAAAAGCAAATACAGAGCGTCATTCCGAGAAATCAATACTGACATCGGAATGACGCTTTTTATTCAAGTTAAGCAAAAATGCAGGAGGAAACCTACTATGAAAAAGGGAGTTTGCAAGAGAAGTTTATCATTGCTTCTTGCTATCGTTCTCGTTGCGGGAATGTTGCCGCAAATAAATGTTTTTGCGGCAGAATCTGCCACAACATCTTTTGACTTTTTCCCGAGAATGATAAATCGTTGCGAAAAGGGAGTGGCTGAGAAAACTGCCATTGACCCGAGAACCGTGACGGAATATTTTGATAAAGGACAGTCGGATGCTTATCCCACCTATTTCCGTGACTGGAAATATTTCGGTGACAGTCTCGGAAGCTATGCGGAAATGAGCAACGTATACGGAACATACTTCGATGGCGGAAGTATGGGCGGTTGGATAGGCTTTAAAGTCCGTGGACTCAATCGCGGTAAATACAACGTTATAATGAACAGATATGCTGCCCAGAAAAAGGGCTGTGTATATGGTCTCTATATTCTTGATGCAGATAAGTTTGCAGATGCGGATGCAGTTACCACGGCAATAAAAGCAGGCTCTGCCGACGGAATGACAAAGGTCGGTGAAGCTGATGTCTATGCTTGCACCGCTTCTTCAATAGACTTTGGTGAGGTCACACTTGCAAAGGATGAGGGTGAATATATCCTTGTCCTCCGTGGAGAACGCAAAGGTGTTGTGGATGAAGGTGAAGAAACTCCTTCAAGCTCGTCTTATGCATTTTTGTCCTTTACAGGCTTTGATTTTGAGGCAATAGAAGAGCTTGATAGAATAACTGCAAAAGACATGGTTGTCACCGCAGGCGATAAGGTTTCACCTGAAATTTTCTGGATAGGCGTTTCCGGCTCTGAGTGTGCAGGCGGAAAGGTTATAGAGAAAATCGAGATAGTTGAAAATGACGGTTCGGTAATTCTTGCAAATGACGGCAATGTCTATGCTGTCAGAGAGGGAAATGCAAAAATTAAGATCACAGGTCACCTTGAAACGAATCTTGGCGGAAGCAAAACCTCGGAGCCGGTAAAAATAACCGTAAAAGCAAACGAAACCATAAGAAGCGGCGAAGCTCCCACATTTGAATTTATTGCAAAGCCCATAATTTCAAACGAAAAATCAGGAACAGACTTTGAGTTTGCGGATTCAAACGGAAAAAACGTAAATCCTCTCACTCTCACAAATTATTATGATAAGGAAAGCGGTACATACAAGAGAACCTGGAAAATTTTTGCCGAAACTCTTAATTCCGCATCCTGCTCGGTTACGGATAATAACGGAATGTACTTTGACGGAGACAAGAACTTCGGCGATTGGCTTGCAATCAAGGTAAAAGGTCTTCCCGGAGGAACCTATAATGTTTCTGTCGGCAAGCCTTCCGAAAACAGAAAAGGTTGCATATGGGCAATCTATATTCTTGATGCAGAAAAGTACACAACAAAAGAAGAAATAACCGAAGCCTTCAAAGATAATATCACAGAGGGCGTTATAAAAGTCGGTGAGCGTGATTTCTATGGCAGCGCGGCATCCTCCATAGACTTTGGCTCTGTCACACTTCCTGATGCAGAAAACGGTGAGCATCTTGTTGTTTTTCGCACGGTAGGTGCAGGCGTTGTGGATGATGGCGAAACTCCGCCTTATAACAGCGCCGGAACAATAGTTATGAGCTCCACCGAGTTTATTGCAATGAAGAGTCTTACCTTTGACGGAACGTATTTTGAAAGTGTTGACACGGAGTTTGCTTTCAAAAAGCTCGGAAACGGAGAGCAGACCGAAATCATTTCCACAAAGGGTAAGAAAAACACAGGAGATATCATCTCCGATATGTCGGATATTGCACTTGTAAATTACGAAGTGGTCGAGGGTGGCGATGTCCTCAAGGTTGAGAATGACGGCAAGACTTTTACTGCAATCGGCGAAGGAACTGCCGTGGTTGAAACTGCCGTTATCCACGAAGGCAATGTAATCTTTGACCGTGATACTATTGAGGTGGGAAGTGACTATGGAATAGCTTCACTTTCCATCCGTGGAGAGACAGAAGCATATAAGGGAGATGTATTCCGTTTTGTTCCGCTTGTAAAGCTCGGAAACGGCGATGAAGTTGTTCCTGCAGGTGCAAAAATAAGCTATGAAATTCTTGATGGCGAAGAGTATGTAACCGTAAACGGTGATGCTTTCGTTGCGGGAAATGTCTGCGGCGAAGCTTCTGTGAAGATAAAGATTGATTTCAGAGGAAAGACTCTTGAAAGTGATGCCTTTATGCTTATCGTATCGGATACCCTCAAATCTCTTTCAGGAGAACTCTTTACTACCGATATCAACGGTGCTTTTTCAGAAACTTCCGTTGGAGAATACAGAACGGCAAAAATATCTGTTCCGGCAAAGGGCAGATATCAGGTGACGGTGAATGCCGAGACAGCAAAGACATCAGGCATCGTGGATTTCTATGCAATTCCTTACAGCGAAGAAGTCGGCGCAAACCCCGAAGGCTTTATGTTCGGCGCATATAATGTTTTCTCTGCCGATATGTACAGTCGTTCACCTCAGACAGCAAATATCACAGCTTCCGATGTGTTCTTCTCAGAACCCGGGGAATACCTCATCATAATGAAGGTGTCGGGAAAGAATCAGGCAAGCACAGGTTATGACGGAAAGATAAACAGCATCACCTTCGATGGAATTTCCTTTATAAACAAAGTCATCGTAAGTGCTTCGGAAACAAAGCTCGGCATGGGCGAAACAGTTGACTTTGAGGTGAAAGCGTATCTCTCAAACGGAGTTGAGATTCCCTCTGATGTATTCGATGTTGAATGTGTTTTCGATGAAAATCTTCTTGTTGTAGATACTGAAAACAATAAAGTAACCACAAAATCCGATATTGCGGCGGCAACAAAAGCAAATATGACCGTAAAGGTTTCCTATAAAGATTATGTCGCAGAGGAAATAATCTCCTTCAGCATTGACAAGAATTACGGGGCTAACCCCGAAAAGAAAGCTCTTCTTTACGGAGAAACCTCTATCCCGATGGGAAGTAAGATTTCCCTCACTCCGGCAATTGAGCTTTCAAACCGCACTCTTGTGCAGGCAAGTGCCGATGATATGGTTTATGAAATCGTATCAAACGATGCCGGTGCTATCGCTTTTGATACCGATAACGTTACATTGAAGGCAGTTTCTCTCGGAAATGCAACGATTAAGGCACAAGTCACATTCCGTGGTAATGTTTATGAGAGTGAAGAAGTTGTAATTTCTGTTGTTGAAAACGCTTCAATAAAGGATCTCGAAATCAACTTCACAAAGGGCGGTCACATCGGTGACGGCTTTGAAACTCTCGATAGTGCCGTCACATACACGCAAAACCGTGACTGGATATTCTATGAAATCGTCGGAAATGACAAGACTCAAAAGCTTAAGATGGAGACTGCACAGGCACAGCTTAACTTTGACCCCGACGAGGAAGATAAATACCTTGCTCTGAAAGTCCGCATTTCAGGCTCCGGCACATACGATGTAACGGCTTTTTCAAATAAGTGCCGTTCCCGTGCAGGTCAGTTTGATATGTATATTTTCCCGGCAACAAGGGAAAATATGTCAAATATTCCGGCAAAGCTTTCGGAAGAAAACTATGTGGGATATATGGATTTCTATAACGAGACCACAACCTCAAACGGTGTGCCGAGTGAGATTATAGATGTGAAAAAAGGTCTTGAGCTTACTGTTGGTGAGTATCTTATGGTGCTTGAACTCGTTCCGAGAGCAGGAAGCACAATAAAGAACAGCCGCGGAGACGTTGTTTATCCCACATACATTCATTTTACCGATGTAAATTCTATGGCAAACGCCACACTTTCTGCAGAGACTTCAATTCTGGATGTGGGCGCAGAAACGAATATTATCACAACACTTTACGACAGCAATAACCGTGTGATAGAAAAAGCTCCCGACAGCGTTGTTTTCAGAACTTCGGATGCCAATGTTGCAACAGTTTCCGAGGATGGAGTTGTTGTCGGAGTTTCCGAGGGTGAAGTTGAAATCCGTGCCAATGTAACTTACGGTGAAATAACAAAAACTGCAGCCGTAAGCCTTTATGTAAGAGATGCATCGGATATCCGTTCTTTAACAATTTCAGCACCCGGAAACCTCTACATATACGGATCTGATTCAATCTCTGTTATTGCCCGGATGGCAAGCGGAAAGACAATAACAATCCCCGATAAGTTCATAACCTGGACTGTGTCGGATAATGATATTGCAGAAATTCTTGATGGCAGAATAACCGGCAAGGCGGCAGGTGCTGTCAAAGTAAGTGCGAGCGTTTCCGATGAATACAAGCAGGGGGCAAGCTCTGTTGAGATTTCACTCGCAACGGTTGATATAACCTGGGATTCCAATGCAACTCCCACATTGTTTACTGTGCAGGAACGCGAAAATGTAGCAGTAAACGCATCAAAATATGCGTGGGCAAGGGATATGGTGAAGTCCGCAAAGGCAAAGGCAGACACATACCTTGAGAATTTCGATGTGCTCTACGATATGATAGTGCCGGAAGGACTTCCAAGATATTATCACGTAGGAAACAAATATGATGATGCAAAGTATAATTGCCGTTATTGTAATTATGACATTGGTGCAAATGTAAATATTTACGGCTGGACGGTAAATCCCTTTGCACGTGAGTGGAAGATTCAATGCCCCGGTTGTAAGCGAATGTTCCCGTCAAACGATTTCGGCTCTTTCTATGAACTTGGTGTTACGGAAAGCGGTAGCTGGAATTACGAAAAGGCACTTCAGAAGCACCATGAGCTGTTCGTGTGTGAAGATGTTGAAAACGGTGGCGAGTGTACCCACACTCCACCTGCAGAAACAGCACCCAAGGCAGGCAGTCAGCAATGGATAGCAAACGACCCGAGAGATGCCGAGTGGTATGAATATTACGGCTACGGTGTCAAGGGCGGATACCTCAATAACGACCTTTATCGTGAAATGGACGAAAAACTCGGTGTTTCGGGCTGGGGTGTTGATGATGGCTTCGGTTATCGTCAGCCTTACGTTTCAGACCCGACACTTCCGGGATATCATCCGAATTACAATGACGATGACGGTGACGGATACGCCCGCTTTGTTTCGGGCACAAGAGAAGGACCTGTTCAGCACACCTATATAGCATATTATCTCCACGAAGGTGTATGGCTTGGTGCAGGCGGTCTTCCGCAGAGCTCTGCCATCATCAAAAACGCAATGACTGCACTCAAAAACGCCTTCCTCTATACAGGTGAGGCAAAATACGGTCGTGCAGGTGCAATCCTTCTTGATAAGATTGCAGATATGTTCCCGGATTATGACTGGTATCAATGGAAGTATTTCCGTGGCGATAACGTCCGTGGAACAATAGTTGATGCGGTATGGATAACGAATCTCACAATAAACTTTACAGAGTGTTGTGATGCATTCCTTCCTATGTACAACGATAGTTATGTAATCGACTTCCTCAGCAAAAACAGAGCAAGATACGAGGTTGACGAAGAAACAGGGGATTGGAAACGTGACGAAAACGGTGAGCTTATTCCCGTAAACCTCAAAGACAGCCCCGGTGCTATAAGAAAAAATGCGGAGGATGGAATCCTCATCACAGAATACAAAGCAACACGTGAAGGAAAGCTTTATGCAAACTTCGGCCCCGAGCAGGAAACTGTCGGCAAAGCCGCTATTGTAATCAACAGAATGCCGGAAACAAAGGAAATGCTCGATTGGGTGTTCAATTACGGTGAGCCTTATAACGAAGGCGACTACAAGGGCGATGTTACCGGCGGTGATGTCCTTAATAAGATAATCGACGACGTTGACCGTGACGGAAACGGCGGCGAAAATGCACCTCAATACAATATGGTATGGGTAAAGAATCTTGCAAATCTGGCAGACGAGCTTAGTGGATACGAGCTTTATCCCACAGCAGACTTGTTTAAGAATCCTAAGTATGTAAAGATGCTTACAGGTCAGATTCGCCAGACCCTCGGTGGATATTACACTCCGCAGACGGGCGACAGCGGATATACTGCAAGCCACGGAATGTACATAAATCTCTCTGCAATGCTCACAGCCTTCAAGCATACGGGAGACCGTCTGCTTGCAAGGGCAATCTGGAAATACAACGAGGAAAGTAACGGCGGAGTCCTTGAAAATCTCCACGGCTCGGTGTTTGATGCAGATGCAGAGAAGCTTATGCGTGATATTGAAAAGATAGTGGAAGAAGATGGAGAACTTGTTCTTGATAGTGACCTTATGGCAGGCTATGGCTTTGCGGCACTCCGTGCAGGTGCAAACTATAACTCCGTATCATCCATAAGTGCAAAAAACACAAACCGAGACTTTGCAATTTATTTCGGCGCTTCCGACTTCCACGGTCATCCGGGACTTCTCAATCTCTATATTTCCGCATTCGGACTCAATATGGCTCCCGATCTCGGATATCCTGCATCCACAGGCGTTCAGCCAAACCGTTATCAGTGGGTTAGAACAACTCTTTCCCATAACACCGTTGTGGTTGATGAATCCGAGCAGCTTATAAAGGGCGAAACGGGAATGGCATATCACTTTGACGATTCAGGTCGTGTAAAGGTTATGGATGCAAGCGTAGATGTATATGCACAGACCGATGATTACAGACGTTCTCTCATTATGGTGGATGTAAATGACGATGTGTCCTACGGTGTTGATTTCTTCCACGTAAAGGGCGGAAACGACCACCTTTACAGCTTCCATAGCCAGTCCGATGAAATCTGCGATACTGAGGGACTTGGTGATGTAACTGTACAGCCTACCCGAGTTCTTGAAGATGGTACTCTTGTTGGTACTTATGCCGGTGCAGATGTTGCATACGGCGGAGATCCCGGCGGCAACGCTCCCGAAAATGTATACCCCCTTGGCTATACGTGGCTTAAAAATGTCCGCACATACAATGCTCCGGAAAATGATTTCTCGGTAGAGTTTAAGTTAAAGGACTGGAATCACGTTCTCAGTAAGAAGTCAGACCTTCGCCTCCGTATGACAATGGTAAGCGATGAGCCTATGAACGAGGTCACATTCGCAACGGGCGAAGCACCACAGCGAGGCGAAAATAAAAACATCGGTGAACTTGAATACGTTCTTGTCCGCAACAAAGGAAAGAATCTCGATACAACTTTCACAACGGTATTTGAACCATATGAAGCAGGAAATAAGTATATAAAAGATATAACTAAGCTTCAGATGGTAAGAAAAGAAGGCTCTCGTCCGGGCCTCAGTGATTCCTTCTCAGCCGTAAAGATTGAGCATACAAGCGGCAGAGTTGACTATGTAATATACTCAACCAACACCGATGTTGAATATACCGTAACCGATGTGGGAAATCCCGATGATGTTTCAGACGACGTTGTAATTGACTTCTGCGGATTTGCAGGTGTCCTGACTGTAGAAAGAAAAGAAGACGGCACTCCTGCTACTGCATATAGCTATCTCAATGATGGTACGGTATTAAAGCTCCGTGATGAAGAGGAAAAGGAAAACAAATACCCTGCGGCATATAGCGGAAGGGTAGAGAGCTTCACAACAGAGCTTGCAATGGAAAACAGCATCACAATAACTCTTGATGATGCGGTAAATCTTGATTTGGCCGATCTTTCGGGGAAATACGTATATATCGAAAACGACGGAGTAGGAAATGGTATATACAAAATCGAAGGTGCGGAAAAATCGGGAGACAGCATAAAGCTTGATATCGGAAACACTTCAATTATAAGAAATTATCTCGTTCCTACCGATATAAGTGCAGGTTATGTCTATAACATTGCAAAGGGACAGAGCTTGAGAATTCCTATGTCAAATGTTTACGACAACGCACCCGTTATCAGCCCGATAAATGATGTTTCAGCCACTGCCGGAAGTGTTATAACAATCCCCTTTGAAGCTTCAAGCCCTGTGGATAAAGAGATTGCGGTGCTTTCAAACGGTCTTCCAAGAGGAATGAGTGTCGATAGTGATGCACGGAAGCTTACCTGGAAACCTTCCGTATCACAGGTTGGTGAAAACCACGTTGCACTCACCGTGAGCGATGGCACTCTTGAAACAACGGTTCACTTCACCGTAACGGTATATGGTTCAACTTCAAGCGGAACTCCCGGCGGTGGAGGCGGCGGTGGCGGTGACACATCTGCACCCACAACCTCGGATAAATCGGAAACCGATGTAGGGAACAGCGGTTCTGACATTCCGCAAACCCCGGATTGGGAAAATGTCCGCTTTACCGATCTTGGTAACCACGCTTGGGCAGCGGATTCAATCAATGCTCTTGCAGCTGAAGGAATTATTAAAGGCACAAGTGAAAACACCTATTCGCCGGGTGCTAACATAACAAGAGCAGACTTTGCATTGCTCCTCGTTCGTGCTTTTGAAAAAGAATCGGATAACACCGAAAACTTCGCAGATGTAAGTGAGTCCGACTACTTTGCACGTGAACTTGCAATAGCGAGAAACACAGGTTTAGTCGGCGGAATAGGCGACAACAAGTTTGCCCCTCGTGATAACATCAAACGCTGCGATATGATGCTTATGATATACAGAGTCCTCAAGGATTCGGACACCCTTGTAGGGGCGGATATCATCCGCCCACAATACGAGGATTTTGAATCTGTCCCGGATTACGCAAAAGAAGCAGTTTCAGCCCTTATCGGTGCAGGACTCGTCAACGGTAAGAACAACCTAATCGCACCCAATGACAATACCACAAGAGCCGAAGTTGCAGTGCTCCTTCAGCGTGTTCTTGAATTCGTAGAAAAATAAAAATGCAACAGGCGGATATTATCCGCCCCTACAAGGATTTTGCGATTTGTGGAAAAAAACACAAACCACATACCACCTCGTAGGGGAGGGGCTCTGCTCCTCCCGCAACCCGTGTGGCGTAAAAAACAAATAACGGGCGGAGTAGAACCCCGCCCCTACAGGCAAAATTGACATAATGCACATAGTAAAAACACGTTTGGATTTTTCCAAACGTGTTTTTGCTATATATACATCAATAAAAAGACATTGATATGTGATGCTTTTCCATAGCCTCATCATCAAATATATGTGCCCAACGCACACCCTCACGCTGATGCTTGAAAATCTCATCGCCGTATTCACGCATCCATTTGCTTATGTTCCGTCGGATAGTCAGGGGAGACTCTCCGTACATCTCGTTGCATTTTGCCGAAAAATGACTGCTGTCAAAGAAACCACATTCTTCTGCAATCTCGGAAACACTCTTTCTTGTCTGCTTGAGCATATGCATTGCGTGGCTCATTCGTAAAAGCGTGGTGTAATTATTGCAGGTTCGACCTATCGTAAAGTTGAAATTTGTCGTAAATGTTCTTCGTGACATCATTGCGGCATTTGAAAGATCGTCAATGGTTATTTTGTTTGAAAAATTCTCCCGGATGTATGAAAGAGAGTTATCAAGACACTCGTTTTTAGTTCTGGTTGTGGTGATTTCTCGTTTTGAAGCAATTCTTTCCGAGGTGTTTGTGCATAGCTCCAGAAATCTTGCAACATATGCCATTATCTTATTAACGTGCATTGCAAGGTGGTTGTTGTATTCCGAAAGTATATCCTCGCAGAGCATATCCGCCATATCCTTTGTCTTTCCGGTGAGAACGATGTGGGGATTGAGATAAAAAGAATCAAAAAAGCCTGATGCATAACTTCGGGTAAGGTATGGGACGTGCTGCTTTTCAAGCTCATTCTTCCTGATTGAGATCTGAAAAACACGGGCACTTGATGTGTCGGTTTTTGAAGCATCAATCCTGTGCATCATATAGGGGAAAACAAGCATGGCACTTCCCGGTCCCTGAGGAATTGTAACTCCATTTATCGTGTGGTCATATTCTCCCGAGACGGTATACCATATCTGCAGATAATCGTGCCAATGGTTGTTGCTTATTCTTGTGTCTCGGAGAAGCTGCACCGTTATGGGCAAAACATTGAATATATAATTGCCGCTGCTGGGCGAAAACGTATTCTCGTTATAAGGAGCAACAAAAGCACTCTTCACACAAATTCCCCCTTTCAAAAATTTATTTTGCAAGATTATAATATACCATATCGGAATATATTTCAAGATAGTAAAATCGGAAAATCAGGCAAAGTTAAAATTGATTTACCCATTTTTCCGATTTTGTGCATTGTGTTGATTTCTTGCGGATGTTAGAATGATTTTGCAAAGAAAAGAACTGTAAGAAAAAAATAATTTACTTTGCCCATTTTTCCTTTTTTTGACGTTGCTAAAGTAAAAGCGAAATGTTACAATACAATTAAGAAAATATATACAAATGGAGGTTTGTGTGTTATGAAAAAAATATTATCAATCCTTATAGCACTTACAATGCTTGTAAGTATGATACCCTCAGTATTTGCGGAAGGGGAGACGGAAACGGAAACCCCTGTTGTATCTGTTGTTAAGGAATATACTTTGGGTGTTGAGTCGCCGGGAAGCGGTCAGGTGGTTGTCACCTTGGCACGAAATACAGCAGCCGACGGATATTTTGAACATAAAATCGGTGATAAATCATATTATCTCAATACTTATTATCATAAGGATTATGGAACACGTGGCTGGAGAATACTCGGCGTAAACGACGAGATGATTATGAAGGCTTCCGATTACGAAGGACGCATTTATCGTCTTTTTAAAGATGATGAGCCACGCAACTTCATTCAGGCATATGTTGGCTATAACGGAAAGTCATCAGGTGCATATTCGGGAACGGAACCGCAAGTTTCTCTTGCGCTTGCCCTGCAGGCACCTGAAAAGACTGCATTCTACATTCCGGTGCTCGGCTATGGTAAGGGTAACGGCGGCGAAATGGAATACTTCTATATCGACAGCCTTTCTGCGGAAAAAGATAAAGCCGAAGATTACCTTGTAGATAAAAACAAGGTAACCAAAAGCTCTTCGGGAAGACTTGCAGGTGCAGTATACACAAGCACCGGTGATGAAATAGTTGTTGGTGTAAGCAACTCCACACCGGGTAACAAAGACTACCGATTTGGAAAAATTACGTTTACGGAAATTCTTGAGCCCACCATTTCTCTTGCGAAAACGTCATATTCATTCAATATAGATGATGGAGACACAACAAACGATTCGGTTGTAACTTCCGTAACAATAAGCGGTTCAATACTCACTTCTGCAACAGCAAGTTCGACGGCAGTTGAAATGCCGGTATCAAATAATTATATTACATACAAGAGCTCCGATGAAAGCGTTGCCAAGGTTTCTGCAGATGGAACAATCACCGCAGTCGGAAAAGGTACTGCAACAATCTCTGCCGAAACAAAAGACGGTGCATATAAAACAGCGGACACAACTGTTAAGGTAACAGGAAAGCTTGCCGGCAGAGAGTATTCATTTACAAGTGAAGGTGTGACCACTGATCTTTCTACAGTTTCTGACTGTGGAACGCTCGGTTGGAAATATCTTGATATGGCTGCTGTTATTGAGAACAACCTGCAAACTCACATTGCTCAGTTTGGAACATCGGCAAACGGACTTATTTTCTATCTTAAGACCAAGAAGATTGAAAGTCCGCTTCAGTTTGCACTTTCTCTTGAGGCTCCTGCAAAGTCTGCATTCTATGTTCCTGAGGCAGATATTTATATCAACAATTCCAAAATGAACTGTGTTAATTGGTATATAACAGCCCCAATTGAAGGAAAAACTCAGGTTGAGGATTATCTGTTGGATACTTACAAAGTTACGACAACAGATATGATTAAATATAATGCACCGACTCAGGTTTCTGAAAAGGTTATATATGCGACATCCGAAGAAGAACTGGTTTCGGCAATGTCTGCAGAAAAAGACGACTATAAGTTTTTCAGCCTTTATTTAGCAGAGCTTATCAATCCTGAATTGAAGCTTACTCTCAAAAGTTCCTCTCTTGATGTTTCCGCGGCACCCACAACAACTGCTTCCGCAACTGTCAGCGGAACAACTCAGGAAAAGACCATCAATAGGACAATTACAGATAAGTGTGTTGCATCAGGCAGTATCACCTACAAATCCACCAACGAAGCTGTCGCAAAGGTTTCCGCAGATGGCACAGTCACAGCCATTGGCGCAGGTGAAGCAAAAATCTATGCCGAGAGTAAAGATGGACTTGTTAAGTCAAATGAAGTAACGGTAACAGTTACAGCTCCTGCGGCACCGGAGGATGATGAAGAGCTCTCCGATGCATTTGAAGTCACGGAAGCTCCGGCAACAGGTTATGTTGAATCCACAGTAACAGGCCTTACAGACGACAGCACAATCGAAGCAGAAAAGAACTCTGACGGCACATTCACGCTTACTGCTCCCGAAACAAAGGAAAATGCAAAGTTCCTCTATTGGGCAAAGGGAATGACTAATGCCAAGAAGATAGTTTCTTTCGATAGCGAGCTTTCAAACTATATGCCTGAAGAGGACGGTAAGAACTACCTCATCGCAGTATATGAAGACGATGTTTCCGACACAGCGGAGTATTATAATGCAAACGGTCAGCGCATCGCAACGGTAAATGAACCGGCACTTCCTTCAATGGCAGGTTATGGCAAAGCAACAGGCTGGGCAAAGTATGGCGAAACAAATATCTATGTTGCCGAATATGCAGGCAAAACACAGCCCGATAACGTAACGGTAACGGTTGACGGAAACGAGCAGACAGTTCCTTACGGCACAAAGATTACCTGCACCGCAGACAGCACAAAGGAAAACTTCAAGTGCTGGACAAAGTCGGGTATTAACGGAAAAACAGAAATAGTAAGCACAAGCAAGACATATTCATTCAATGCGTGGGAAGATTGCACAGTCACGGCAATATACGAAGAGCACACATATACAGGCTCAACGCATAAGATTATTCTCGATACCTTTACTGCAGGCGATGTAACTGCAATTATGGCAGAGTTTATCGGTCTTTCGGATGCAGTTGAAAAGGGAATTATGTATAACGGAACAAAGATTGCAATGACAAAACCCGGAAATCAGTTCACAGTAACAGCAGATGAGGGTGGAACCTTCAAGGGTTATGCAATCATTGGAAATGCAACCGACGGATATACAATGATAACAGACGGTGAAACCACGGTAAGCAAATAAAACGTTCTATAGCGGAGAGACCTTCTCTCCGCTATAATAAACAGAAGGGAGAAAGAATATGAAAAGATTATTATCATTACTTCTTGCAATTACAATGATAGTCAGTCTCTTGCCGATTGCTTCGGCAGAAGAAGAGAATGAACCTCAGGTTCTCTCAAATGAGGCTGCAGGTCTAACACTTGTCTATGACCTTAACGGTGTAATGGTAGACTTTAAAAATGAAGGTGCAACCTTAACCGGTGCGGACAGCTTCTTCGGAGAAGGCTACTATGCCATTGACTATGATGCAACCGGTGGATTCTTTGAATATGCCGCAAATAAATCAAAAGACAAATACAGCTGGAATGAAGATGGCTATAACTACCCTGCAAAGGTCGGCAGTCGTCAGGTTGCCGAGGCAAAGGCAGGCACCACGGGCGCAAGCGGTATCCAGATGCTTGGCTACTACAGATCCAGTGAAGGACTTCTCAACAACTGGTTTGCAATAAAGATAAACGTTCCGAAGAGCGGCAAATATACTCCCAAGGCAAGCTATTGGAAGTATAATAAGGATGGAGAAACATATCTCGATTATTATCTTATCAAAGATACCGGTGAGGAAATAAGTGTAGCACTTGATGAAACAAGGCTTTCAATCGAAAGTGAATATTATATCGGAAGCAAATTCTGCAATGATACCACAGCGGCAGGTTCGCAGAGAATTGTTCTGAATGAAGCTTTTGAGAATGACGTAACGCTCGAAGAAGGCGAGTATTATCTTGTATATAAGCCTCGTGTGGTAACAGTTGCACCGGACTATATCGGCAACTATGCTATGGCATCAAACTTCACTCTTGATGGCGGAAACACCGCTGACCCCGTTCCGATGGGAGCAACCGTCACCTGCGATTCCGACAGAGTGTTTGATGGTGGAGATACGGCGCAGCTTTCAGCATTCGTCTTTATGAGTGACAAGACGAAGAAGAAAACAACTGATGTAAAGTTTGTTTCCCTTACTCCGGAATTTGCAACGATTGATGAAGCAACAGGCGTTATAACAGGTGTTGCACCCGGTGAGGCAGAGTTTGAAGTAACAGTAACAGAAAACGGAAAAGAATTCAAAGCATATTATTCTCTCCCGGTTTCCGATAACAGACTTTCGGGTATAACTGTAAAGTATGCTCTTTCTTCATTGATAAAAAAGCTTAAAGCAGAGGGCGCAACGCTCAAAGGCGCAGACAGCTTCTTCGGAGAAGGATTCAATGCGTTTTCTTATGATGCGACAAACGGATTTTTTGAATATGCCGCTAATTTGTCAAGAGGAAAGTACAGTTGGAATGATGATGGATATGACTATCCTGCTTCGATTGGAAGCCGCCAGATTCTTGAAGCAAAAGAAGGCGCAAGCTCTTTCGGCGGTGTGCAGATGCTTGCTTATTACAAGGCATCTGAAGGGGAATTCAAAAACTGGTTTGCAATAAAGATTAATGTTCCGAAAAGTGGCGTCTATACTCCCAAAGCTTCATACTGGCAGTATAAGAAGCCCGGTGAAACAAAGCTTGATTTCTATCTTATAAAAAATACGGGTGAGGAGCTTAGTGTCGCACTTGACGAAGCAAGGCTTTCTCCCACAAGTGAATATTATATCGGAAGCAAAGATTGCGAAAACCCCAATGCAAGCGGCTCGCAGTCGTATACCTACGATGAAAGCTTCGGAACAACAGTTAATCTTGAAGAGGGCGAATATTATCTCGTCTATAAAACTCGAGTCATAACAAAGGCTGCAGACTATCAGGGTCACTATGCCATGGCATCGGATTTCACCCTTGATGGCGGAAACATAAAAGAACCTGCCCCCATGATGGCACGTTTCCATACTGATAAGAGCAGCATCTATTCAAACGGTGGTACAGCAAAGGTAAATGCAACGGTTTATTTAAGTGATGGTACAACAGTTGTGATTGATGATGTTAAAGTAACATCGCTCACTCCCGAACTTGCAGAAGTCAATGATACTTTCAGCGTAATCATCGGTAGAGGGCTCGGAAAAGCAAAGTTTGATGCCGAGATAACCTACGGCGGAAAGACTCTTTCGGGAGAATTTGAAGTAGATGTTACAGAAAATCCCACAAAGCCGGGAGATGGATCACTTTTATACTATGATATTTCAACATGGCTTGACAATGTTGAAGGCGAAGTCAATGGCTCCGGTGCTATTGGCGGACTCGGCTATAAGGCAATAACTTATGAATCAACAAATGGTATGTTTGAATATGCCGCAAATAAAACAGGCAACAAATACAGCTGGGAAGACGGGGGAACGGACTTTACAACATATCCGGGAAGCTCTGAAAGAAGATTCCGCGTAGCGGCAGATTCAAAGCGCAACGGTCTCCAGATGTATGTTACAAAAAAAGGTTGGTGGGCACTTAAGATAAATGTTCCGGAAACAGGACTTTACATGCCTGCAGCCACATATTGGGCATATAACAGACCCGGTGAATCTTATCTTGATTACTTCGTTATCAAGAATGACGGAAGTGAAATGAGCACTCTCCTTAATGATTCAAATCTCACAACCGAAAACAGCGGATATATCGGAAGCAAGAGAAATGAAGATACATCGATAAGCGGAAGCGCCTCACAGACCTTCGTTTACGATGAGCCGTTCGGTGAACCTGTTCAACTTGAAGCAGGTGAGTATTATCTCGTTTACAAGCCTCGTTCAGTATCCGGTTCAGATACATACGGCTGTGCATCAAACTTCTCTCTTGACGGCGTAAACTGCCTTAAGAATCTTATTATCAACGTTGATACAGACCTCTATACAGGTGAATCGGAAGAAATTAAGCTTTTCCCGACACGCCTTGACGGAACGGTAATTGACTTGAGTGACATTAAGGTTACTTACAGCACATCTAACAGAAACATACTCACAGTCGATGAAAATGGCGTTGTAAATGCTATAGGTGACGGAAATGCGACTATTACTGTAACAGTTGACGACGGTTCATACTCGATCACAAGAAAGATTGATTTCACAGCATATGATAATTCGGGTGTTTCGGATACCATACTCAACCTGAAAGAAAAGCTTTATGTAAATCAGGCAATACTCCTTGATGCCGATGCAGTTATGAACAGCGGAAACGTTATCGATATCCCTGAAGAAAACATTACATATGAGATTGCAGATAAAGCAGTCCTTAAATATTCTGACGGAGTTATAACAGCCATAGAGGAAGGAAAAACAACGGTTACGGTTAAAATCAACTTCCGTGGCGAGTCACGTGAATATGAGGTTGAAGTAACTGTTGTTCCGGGAACAGGCAAGACAGAACCTACAATCTATACCTATGAAGAGCGTCAGAATGCTCTCAACAATGCCGCAAAGTATAGCTGGGCTGCAAACACTGCAAGAAACTATGCAAAAACAGGTGATAAGTCCATCGAATGGGCGGAAGCAGTTCATTCACAGATTATCGGTGAAGGAATTCCTCGTGGACGTCAGATAGGACGCCCGGGTGATGACCGTTATGAATATTGCCGTTACTGTAGCGTAAGAATCGGAGGAGAAGGCGGACTTCAGTGCAATTTTGCAGGCCGTCCGTGGAAGGTACAGTGTCCTGAATGTAAGCGCTTTTTCCCGTCAAATGATTTTGAAAAATTCTTGAAGCTTGGTCTTGATCAGAAGGGTTTTTATGATGTCGACAGAGCAAGACAAAACCACCACGAAATGCTCTTCCACGGAGATGGAAGTGAATGTACCTGTGAGAAACCGAAAACTGCAAATACTCCTGAATGGTATATCTTCTATGGCTATGGTAACCCCGAGGGATACCTTTATAATGATCTTTACCCCGAAATTATAAAGAGTAATATGGACCCGTGGGGCGACAAGATAACCTGGAACAAGGATGCCGACGGAAACGACATCGGTGCAGACCTCGGAACATATCGTGATCCTGAAACAGGCGAAGTCCTCTGGACGGGCGGCTCTATGTGGGGCGTTGATGACGGCTGGGGCTACGTGCCGGGAAGAAAGTATGCTGATGACGGAAACCTTGAAGAACGTCACGGATATATTTCGTTCTACGTTTATAAGTTCTGGATGACCATTTACGGTCATGTCAAGAACCTCAGCGAAGCATATGTCTATACAAGTGATCCGAAATACGGAAGAGCGGGTATCATCCTTCTCGACAGAATAGCGGACGTGTGGCCGCATTTTGATTCATATTATTTTAAAGACCTGGTTCTCAATACCTCCGGTGGCCATGGTGCAGGTGCTGCAACAGGAAGAATCAATGACCATAACCTCGGAAGATACTTTGGCTATGGTGCAGATGCTTTCTTCCCGATGATAAACGACCCGCAGGTCATCAAGAGACTTTCCGATGATGCAATAAAATACGGTCTTGATAATCCGAAGACGAGTTCAGATCTCATCTGGAGAAACATAGCAGACGGAATCCTCGTTGCAAATGCAGATATGTGCATGGACGGAAGAATCAACGGTAACTTCGGTCAGGCGCAGTCCGTTGCGGCAATCGCAGCAATTGCTCTTAATGAGCAGCCCAAAACCGACGAAATTATAGAGTGGCTCTATAAGCCGACTCGTGCTACAAGCGGAAACAGTCCGGTTCCGGGCGGTGACATTGAAAGAAAGATAATAAACGATGTGGACCGAGACGGAATGGGTAACGAAGCATCTCCGAGATATAATACCTCATGGGTCGGCGTTCTCGGACTCTTTGCAGATGAGCTTTGTAAGTATGAGGGTGATATGGAATATAATCCATATGCGAACCCGAAGTTTGCGAAGATGTATGACCCGCAGATGAACATTATGCTCACTCATTCAAAGCATCCGAACATCGGTGATGCAGGTGACCCTGCTTCCGTAACCTTGAACGGCTCTGCGGCTGTATGGTATAACGCATTCAAAAAGATTGATAATGAATATTATAAGAAAAAGATTGCGCAGTATATCTGGTATTATACCGACGGAAATCTTTCACAGTTCGGAAATAACATTATGCTCAAAAATCCCGGCGGGGCAGAGGATGAGCTTCTTAAATATATCGATAAAGATGCGTCAATGGGAAGTATAATGCTCACGGGCTATGGCTTTGCGGCACTTCGTGACGGTAAAAATTATAAATCCGTAAGTGCATCCTCTGATAATAATAACCAGCGCGACTTCTGGATGTGGTTCGGTAATACCGGCGCTTCTCATGCTCATAATGATGCTCTCAATATGGGTATTGATGCATTTGGTCTTGATCTTGCACCGGATCTCGGTTATCCGGAAGATACAAGCTACACACCGAACCGTCTCCAGTGGGTAAACACAGCTCTTTCTCACAACCTGGTTGTAGTTGATGAAAATGGTCAGGCAGGTTCAACACATATCCATGGCACTCCGATGCATTTTGATGATGGCGGAAAAGTCAAGGTTATGGATGCAGATATGCACGAAGTTTATAAGCAGACCGAGCAGTATCGCAGAACAATCGTTATGATTGAGGCAAATGACGACGTCTCCTATGGAATTGACTTCTTCCGTGTAATAGGTGGTAAGCATCATCTCTTCAGCTTCCATTCTCAGGCAGAGAATGCATATCCGGTAGAGGGAATTGAGCTCACTCCCGATCCTGTTGTTCAGGATGAAAACGGAAACGATATTGTAGGAAGCTATGCAGGTGCAGATGTTCCATACGGTAAAGACCCGTGGACACAGAATACATGGTCTTATGAAACAAAGTATCCGCGCGGTTATACATGGCTTAAGAATGTACGCCGTGACAATTCACCTGAAAACCAATTCACAATCGAATTTGATGTTCAGGATTATCGTAAGGTACTCAAGGATAGTTCGGGCATAAAGCTTCGTCTCACTCAGGTTAATGATTTCACTCCCACTGAAGTGGCAATCGCCGGTGGATATATGACTCAGAAGAGCGAAACAAAGATGATGCCGGAAACCTGGGACTATGTTCTTGTTGAACGTGACGGCAAGGGCGAAGAACTTGATTCACTCTTCACAACGGTCTATCAGCCTTACCGCAACACTCCGTATATTGAGTCAATTGATGAACTTGATGTAAGCATCAAGAGTGGTAGTGAAAATTCGGGCGATATGGCTCGCGCTGTTAAGGTAAAACATACTGCAGAAAACGGCGGAAAGACAGACTACGTTGTTTATGCAACAAATAAAAATGTTGTTTATACAATAACAGACGGTGAATTCAGCTTTGACTTCAGAGGTTTCGTCGGAGTATACACATTAAATGCAAACGGCGGAATAATTTATCGCTATGTAAACGACGGTGATATAATCGGTGAAGAGACCGGAAAGGTAAGCGAATACACAGGCACTGTTGTTGATTTCCAGAAGGAAAACGCATTTGAAAACTACATCGACGTTGAAATTGATTGCACAGATTTAGCCGATCTTTCGGAAAAGTACATCTATGTAAACAACGATGGCGTTGAAAACGGCGTTTATCGCATAGCTTCGGCTACCGATGAAGCGGAAGGACTCCGTGACGGATGTGTGCGTCTTGACCTTGAAACGGTAACCCTTATTCGTGGGCATATTGATGAACAAGACCTTGATAAGGGATATGAATACAACATCAAGGAAGGACAGACTTTCAGAATACCCACATCCTTTGTCGATGAAAGTGTTCCGGAATTTAAAGAGATTGAGAATAACATAAGTGCATCGGTAGGAAGTGTTGTGACATTGCCCATAACGGCAGAAAGTCCGACCGGGGCAATGGTAACTTACTCATCCAACAGCTTGCCGAGAGGAGCATCGCTTGATTCGGAAAGCGGCGTGATCACATGGAAACCTACCGCAAGTCAGATTGGTGAAAACCACGTTGGAGTAACTGCCCGTGACAGTGACGGACGTGAGGCAACAATACACCTTACAGTCACAGTCTACGGTTCTACATCCGCAGGCTCTTCCGGTGGCGGCGGAGGCGGTGAAACAACCACTCCCACAATACCCTCGGATGAAAAGGAAAATGATAAAGAACCCTCAACCGATGTAGGGGAGGATATTATCCTCCCGCCTGCAGAGTCAGATGTCCGCTTCACAGACCTTGGAAACCACGCGTGGGCAGAGGATGCTATCAACGCTCTTGCGGATAAGGGAATAATCAAGGGAACAAGCGAAACCACATATTCCCCTGCAAATAACATAACAAGGGCAGACTTTGCACTACTCCTTGTCCGTGCCTTTGAAAAGGAATCGGATAATACTGAGAACTTTGCAGACGTTAGTGAAACAGACTACTTTGCAAAAGAACTTGCAATCGCAAGAAACACAGGTCTTGTCGGCGGTGTTGGCGATAACAAGTTTGCGCCGAAAGAAAACATCAAGAGATGCGATATGATGCTTATGGTCTATCGTGTACTCAAGGCAGAGGGAATTGAACTTGAAGTCAGTGACGTTGATATGGCTGATATCGGTGATGTTCCCGAATATGCACTTGATGCAGTAAAGGCACTTATCGGTGTAGGACTCGTCAACGGCAAAAACAATCTCATTGCACCGAATGATAACACAACAAGAGCCGAAGTAGCAGTACTTTTAAAACGTGTTCTCGATTTTATCGAAAAGAAATAATTAACAGTATGGGCGGGAATTTTTCCCGCCCATATCCAAAGAAAGAAGGGTGTTTATGTCAGCGAAATCTCGCAGAGGAGCGAGTTTTGTTCTTGCCGTTATAATGTTATGCTCACTTCTGACTTTTGCAGGAGCCGAAAAAAACACAGTAAACGAAAGGAAGTATTCCGATATGTCAGAAACACATTGGAGTTATGAAAATGTACTTAAATGCCGTGAAAACGGTTGGTTTGATTGCTTTTCGGAGAGTGAGTTTCTTCCCGATGAAGCGGTAACCTATGAAGAAGCGGTGAAAGCTGTTTCATCATATTCAAAGCGAAATATAAAAACAAAGCTTGATGAAAAATACACAGATAAAAATTCGAAAATAACAAGAGAGGATATGATATATCTTATTATGTCTGCTCTTGATTATATAAAAGAAGAAAAGACAGCAAACCCATTTCTTATAATAAATGCATACTCGGATTATGAGAGTATTTCCGAGGAAATGAAAGCTCTTTTCTCTCTTGCCACATCCAAAGGGATTATCTCCGGGCACAGCGACAAAACTGCAAAACCGGAAGAAAGTCTCACCCGTGCTCAGCTTGCTGCCATCCTTTGCAATGCAGAAGCTTCAAAAGAAAAAAATGCATTTCGTGATAAATTTGTAAAGGCTAAAAACATTACAGAGACAAATGCAATAGGAGTTGAAGGAGCGCTTCTTCTTCAGTCAACGGGCGACTATTTTGAAATTACGGTAAATGCCCCCGAAGACGGTTACTATGAGTTTAATATGGACTATTCACACGATAGCTATGAGATTACAACCAAGGTGAAGATAACAAGACCGGATGGAAAGCTTGTTGAGAGCAATCGTGGTATTTCAAGCGGAAGACAAAAACTCTCTATGCCCATTTATCTTGAAAAGGGTATCAACAAGGTGAGATATCAGCACTCTTTAAGACAGCTTCCGATTTATATCCTTCCGTTGTACATTTATGATGTGAAATGTACAGAGAAAATAGAAAATCTCGAATATAAAATTTCTCCAGCCAATGCAAGAGTTTTTCTCGATAATCCCAAAAGCTTTATGATTTGCATAAAAAACTGGAAAGATGATCTTTTGAAGATTGAAACGGCAGAGGGCAAAAACATACCTTTCAAGGCAGAAGTGGTGGGAGACAACACCTACACCGAGGCGATGATCAGGGTATATCCCGATATTTCAGAGCTTTCGGAAGGGGAGTACACCCTCAATTATCGGCTTGAAAGCGGAAAAATCCTCACTCAGTCTCTTGAAATTGCGGAAAAAACACCGCAAACAGACCTTGAATACATAAATTTCAGCGTTGAAAAGGCAAATTCAACTCTTATAAAACTTCCGAACGGAAAATATCTTCTTGTGGATTCGGGATATGATCACACCGCAGAAGAAAAAATCATCCCCTATCTCAAAGCTCACAACATAAAGCTTGACTATTATATCCTCACTCATTTTCATAAGGACCATTACGGCTTAAAAGACGAAATCCTTGAAATGAACGGAATCGAGAAGCCTTCACAGGAAGTTGCGGAGTCTCTTGTTAAAGCAAGCAAGGAAGAACGATATAATTACCTCAAAAACTTCGGATATCTCGACTCATCAATGGTATGCTTCTATGATGAGCTTGATAAGATATGGGATCTCGGTGGGGTAAAGGTAGAATTACTTAACAGTCAGTTCAACGAAAAGGGCGAAAAGGTCAAAGAGTATAACTATTCCTTCTACCGCATAGACGAACATAACTATGAGAATGCAACATCCATCTCATTTATGCTTGAGTATAACGGTTTCCGTTATTATCACGCCGCCGATAACTATGCTTTTTGTCAGCAGAGGTATATGAGCGATATGATAGCATCGGGCAGAACGGAAGAGCTTTCCTGCGACTGGTACTTCGGAAATCATCACTTCCAATATGATATGAACCCCGAATTTATAAAAACGCTTAACCCCGTTGCGGTCTTTGTTCCGAATAATGAAGGAGTCTATCCTCGTGCATCATATAATCAGCGATATATAAACGAAGTTGAAAATTGCATTTTCTTTGGCAAGCGTCTTGAGGAGACCCTTATATCACACGAGGTTGGAAGTGCAATCGTCTATGTCAACGGCAAAGACGATTGGTACTACGAAACTGTTTCCGATAAGGATATGTACAAATAATTTTGTATCGGACTTTTTTGTATTGCATAAACTTTTTTGCGGTGCTACAATAAAGTGAAATCGCATTTTATGAAAGGTGAATTCTATGTCGAGTCTTAAATTTGAAAAAATAACAATTCCGGCGGCTGATTTCGGTGGCGAAAGCTCATTGCCGCTTCTTACCTTGAATATCAACAGCAGAGGAAAGAAAACCTTGGGTAACTTCCCGGAAGATGAGGAGATGTTCTTCAATTACGGTCGTGTTTACGATGCTTTTCCGTATAGAGAACAGAATATGTACGGCAGAGAACTTCACGATACGGAATACGATGTTGCGTATCTTGAAAATGATAATCTAAAGGCAATGTTCATTCCGGCTCTTGGCGGAAAAATGTGGTCACTTGTGGATAAAAGAACAGGGAAGGAACTCCTTTTCCGAAACAGCGTTATCCGTCCATGTAACCTCGCTGTCAGAAATGCGTGGACATCGGGCGGCGTTGAGTGGAATATGGGATTTCTCGGCCATAGTCCTATGACCTGCGCTCTTGTCAATACTGCCGAAACCAAGCTTTCCGACGGAACTCCCGTGCTTCGATTCTATTGGTTTGAACGCATACGCCGATGCATCGCACAGATGGATATTTTTCTCCCCGAAGGCTCAGAAGTGCTCTATGTAAGAACTCGCTTAACAAATCCCAATGAGGATTCAATGCCTATGTACTGGTGGAGCAACATCGCAACCGTTCAGGAAGAGGGAGCTCGTGTTATAGTGCCGGCAGAAGAAACCTATATTTCAAAAAACGGAGAATATTGCATAGAAAAAATCCCGTATTATAACGGCGCAGACGTTACATATCCTCTTAACAGCAAAACAGCCTACGATTACTTCTGGAAAACAAAGGCTGACAGCCTTAAATATATCTGTCAGCTTGATAAAAACGGCTATGGCCTTGCAACGTCCTCCACAGATATTCTTCGAGGCAGAAAGCTCTTTGTGTGGGGCGATTCCCAAGGAGGCCGACGTTGGCAGAATTTCCTCACCGCCGATGGCGAGGACGGAAGCTATAACGAAATTCAGATTGGTCTTGCACGAACACAGCTTGAATGTCTCCCGATGCCTCCTCGCACAGTTTGGGAATGGGTAGAAACCTATGGTGCAATGCAGGCAGATAAGGAAAAGGTACATGGTGACTGGGCTGATGCAAGAGCTGAGGTCGAAGGAATTTTTGCAAAGAGCATAACAAAATCTTCCCTTGAAAAGGTTGTTTTAGATACTCGTGAAATGGCAAAATCCCCTGCAAAAAGCGTGTTCAAAAACGAAGGTTGGGCAAGTCTTGAAATACTCCGCCGTGAAAAGTCGGAAGAGCGTGATATTATGTGTTCTCACCTTGATTTTGCGGAAACGGATGAGATGCAAAAGACATGGATTTCGCTCCTTAATGACAAGACTGTGGGAGAAAATGATCCCAAGGCTGTTCCTGTATCATATCAGATTCAGGAAGAATGGATAGAGCTTCTCTATGCGGCAATCGATGGAAAAGACCGAGATAACTGGTATGCATATTATCTTCTCGGTGCGGCGGAGACCGCAAAGGGAAATCTCCGAATGGCAAAGCTTCTCCTTGAAAAGTCTGTTGAACTTTCAGAGTCTGCCTGGGCACATTACGTCCTCGGAATAATCGCAAAGCTTGAAAGTCGTGAGACTGATTATGTGGGACATATGCTTTCTGCCTTTGAAAACAGAAATGACGATATATCCCTTGCAAAAGATGTTTTCCGTTGCCTTTATGAAACAAAAATGTCTGAAAAGACAGTAGAGCTTTATAAGTCTGCGGCAGAAAACGTGAAGAACGATGATAGATGTAAGCTTCTTTATGCTTATGCTCTTATGAGAAACGGTGATGTCGATGAGGCAGAACGAATCGTTGTGAACGGCGGTAAATATATCACCGTTGCGGATATAAGAGAAGGCGAAGTCATAACATCCGAGTTGTGGGAAGCCATAATGGAAAAACGTGGTGATGAAGAATTCAACATTCCGAAAGAACTGGATTTCCGTATGCAATATAATAAAGCAAAGAAGGATTAAGAGATGAAAGACTATATGAAAACTTTTGAAAGTATGCTTGACCTCGATTGGTTTCTGGAACATACAATAAACATCTATCGCCATGAGCGTAAACAGACATATCCGGGAATTGAAAAGGCTGCAAGGTATATATATGACCTTCTTGTAAAAGAAGGCTTTGATGCGGAGTATCTCGAATTTCCTGCAGACGGAAAAACTCACTATCAGGATAAATGTATGGCAATCGGCTGGGATGTAAGTAAGATGAGTCTTGAAATACTCACAAACGTCCCCGGAATTTCAAACCCCGTTATCGCAGATTATGAGCGTGAGCCAATAAGTGCTGTCAAGCACTCCGTCGCAACACCACCGGAGGGTCTTGATGTAAATATCATAACGGAATCCCAGATGAAGATGGGTGCAGATGTAAAGGGTGCTCTTGTGCTTCTTGACCCCGGTACAAGACCGAATTGCGCACCTGTGCGTATGCTTCTTGACCTTGGTGCAATCGGCTGGGTATCCGACTTTTCGGAAAATCCAACTGTAAATCCCGATAGTGTGTTCTGGTCAAACGGCGGAACTGAATACGGTGTGTGGCATATCAATGCAGGAGACCGTGAGTTTACCTCCTTTATGATAAATGAAAAGAATGGCAGAGCACTTCGTCAGGCGTGCTCCAACGGAACGGTAAAAGCTCATATCTTCTCCGATGGAAACCGCTATGAATCAAAGCTTCCTGCAGTCACGGCACTTCTTCCGGGAAAGGATAAGCGCGAGATATGGGTGGTGGCACATACCTGTGAGCCTCTTATCAACGACGATTCAAACGGAGTTGTTGCCTCAATCGGTATGCTTAAAGCACTTCGTGAGCTTTCCGAAAAGGGAGAGATTGACCTTAAATACAGCGTGAGAGTTGTATTTGCCTCCGAGCTTTACGGCATGACCGCTGTTTGCGAGCATTTTGGCGGAGATTTGTCAAAGAGAGCAATCGGCGGAATAAATATGGATGGCTTCACGTCCACAAAGGACAAAACAAAACACCATATGTTCTCCTCAAAAGAGGCCTCCGATATTCCCGGCTTTGCAGGTAATATCATCCTTGATAACACAGATAAACACTTTAAGAAGAATTATCCCGAAATAGACATTCTCAAACGTGACCACGGTATGGGTGACGATACATTCTTCGGTGACAGTTCAATCGGTATGCCCACCGTATGGATTTCCCACGCACCCTATGGCTATCACCACAATTCTGCTCAGGACGAAAGCCTTATTGACCTTTCGATGGCAGGGGCAAACTTTGCGTATTCTCTTGAATGGGTACGTGCTATGGCATCTCTCACGGAAGAAGAGGTAAGTGCAATTCTTCCCGATGCGGTAAAGAAAGCAAATGAAGTGTTGGAAGCGGAAGCAAAAAGAGAAATCCGTCCCGGAATCGATGCCGTGGCAAGAATGGAATATCTCAAAAACCGTGAGGTATGTAAGATAAAAAATCTCGCACTTTGGGGAAAAGAAGCGGAGATAAATGCGGCGGCAGAAGGAGTGAAGCTTCCGTCGGATATTCCGCCTTCACCTGAAAAGGTGGCGGAAACTCCCTGGTATGACTATTGCGAAAACTTCGTTTTCTCCCGTGCAATGCGAGGATTTCCGCATGACTGCGAAAATGTTCCCGATGAGAAGAAAAACGTGGGCTACGGCGGTATGCTCTATCAGAGATTTGCCGAAGTATTCTCAAAAATGGATGGTGTGAAAAATCTTCGCACCGCAATAGATGAAGCCGAATGGGATAAAGGCTTTGTTTTCCCTGAGGCAGAAATCAAAAGATGGCTTCATAACTGCATTATGTTTTCCGAATACGGCTTCCTCAATATGCAGGCAAAATGTCCTCTCACAAAAGAGGGACTCTCCGATGCCCTCAAAAAACTTGGCGTAAAAGAGGGAGAAACTCTTGTTGTTCATTCGGGCGTTTCGGGACTTGGCTACCTTGAAGGCGGAGCAGATGCGATGCTTGAGGCACTCTGTGAAACTCTCGGCGAAAACGGAACGCTTATGGCACCGGCATTCACAAACCCATATCTTGTGTTTGACGGAAGCATAAATAAAGGGCATGTATTCCGTCCTTACGATACGAGAAAGAACGGAGAACTTCGTGACAAAACCGTGAGAACGGGACTTCTCCCGAAAGCAATGCTCAAACGTGCTGATAGCTTCCGTTCAGGTCACGCAACTCACGAATGGGTTGCAATGGGAAAGGATGCAGAGAACATCGTTTCGGGTCACGGTTTTCTTGATGCTCCCACAGGGGAGACATCACCTCTCGGAAAGGCTCTCAATAAAAACGCAAGCGTTGTATTTCTCGGCTGCAATCCCGGCGCAAATACTTTCCTTCATTATGTTGAAACAATGGCAGGTGTACGCTATACCGAACCGGCAGTCGTTCAGTATATAGACGAGTCCGGAAAGAAAAGAAATGCTATGATTGATAAGCATCTTTTCGGTTGCCGCAATTTCTACAGCGGAATAGATAACGACTATTACCGTGAGGCAATAAAGCGCGGTCTCCATATAGAGAAAGTCACATTCGGTCTTGCAACGCTTTACAAAATGGAACTCCGTGAGCTTTATGACATAACAATGCAGATGATTCGTGAAGATGAATTTGCACTCCTTTGCAAAAAGCCCGGTTGTCCCTTCTGTGAAAAACATATAAAATAAGATCCTATGAATATTTCTTCCTTAAATTGTAAATAATGCATTTGGAAAAACTTACAAAGAAAGGAAGAAATATTATGAAGCTTGAGGGAACACAAACTCTTATCAATCTCGCCCGATCCTTTGCCGGAGAATCCCAGGCAAGAGGAAGATATCATTTTTATGCCGAAAAAATCCAAAAAGAAGGTCACGAATCTCTTTATAGAAGGATTACGGAAATAGAAAATAATGAGCTCGCTCATTCCAAAATCTTTATGGATTTCATAACAAACAACCCGAATTTCGGCTATGATAACATAGATATTGACGGCGGATATCCTTATAAGCTCGGAACTGTTTGCGAAAACCTTCTTGCGGCGGCAAAGGGCGAAAAGGAAGAGGCAACAGATGCATATCCGAAGTTTGCAAAGATTGCAAAAGATGAAGGCTTTATCGAAATTGCAACAGCTTATGAGCTTATTGCAAAGATAGAGGCGGAGCACGAAAAGATTTTCACTGCAATGGCAACTCATCTTCAGAACGGCACACTCTATAAGAGAAATGAGCCGATTAAATGGAAGTGTGAAAACTGCGGCTTTGAATATAGTTCGGAAAACGCCCTCGAATCCTGCCCTGTCTGCGGAAAACCAATAGGATATATGCGCGGCGATTTATAATTATGAAATTCTGAAAATAGCTTACGGCGTGGTCTTTTATTGACCACGCCGTATCTCTCTTTTATCGGCTCTCTGTTATACTTTTTGGAAAAAATATTATAAAAATTAAGAATTGCTCTTCTCAATTTAAACTTTCTGTGGTAAAATTAAAAAAAGACTTAACTGCAAATAGTGGGGGAACTTAAACTATGGCACTTTTCAAATGTAAAATGTGCGGTGGTGCACTTGAAATTTCAAATAACGAAACTGTAGTAACCTGTGAATACTGCGGCACACAGCAGACGTTGCCGAAACTCGACGATGATAAACGTGCGAATATGTATGACAGAGCAAACCATTTCCGCCGTAATAATGAGTTTGATAAGGCAATGGGTATCTATGAGCAGATTCTCAACGAGGATAACTCCGATGCCGAAGCATATTGGTCTCTTGTTCTCTGCCGCTACGGTATTGAATATGTGGAAGACCCGTCTTCTCATAAGCGTATTCCCACCGTAAACAGAGCACAGTTCACATCAATTTTTGATGATGATAACTATAAATCAGCCATAGAATATGCAGACTCCCATCAAAAAGAAATTTACGAAAAAGAAGCAAAAGCAATAAATGAAATTCAAAAGGGAATTCTTTCTATCTCTCAGAAAGAAGAGCCTTTTGATGTGTTTATCTGCTATAAGGAAACCGATAATAACGGAAGAAGAACGCCTGACAGCGTTTTGGCAAATGAACTTTACCATCAGCTCAAACAGGAAGGCTTTAAGGTGTTCTTTTCCCGTATCACTTTGGAGGATAAACTGGGCTCTGCCTATGAACCATACATATTTGCCGCACTCAACTCCTCCAAGGTTATGGTGGTTCTCGGAACAAAGCAGGAATATTTTAACGCTGTTTGGGTCAGAAACGAATGGAGTCGCTTTCTTGCACTTATAAAAAAAGGCGAAAAGAAAATGCTCATTCCTGCATATAAAGATATGGACCCGTATGACCTTCCCGAAGAATTTTCTCACCTGCAGGCACAGGATATGTCAAAGCTCGGCTTTATGCAGGATCTTATCCGGGGAATAAAGAAAATTGCAGAAGGCGATGCTCCGAAAACAACCGTTCTTAAGGAAACCGTGATAGAAGGAGGCAATGTAAATATCGCCCCACTTCTCGAGCGTGCCTTTATGTTCCTTGAAGATGGCGAATGGCAGAATGCAGAAGAATATTGCGAAAAAGTGCTGGACCTTGATCCCAAGTGTGCCAAGGCATATTTGGGTAAGCTTATGGCAGAGCTTAATATACACAAAGAAGATGAGCTTTGCAACTGCAAACAACCCTTCGATAGTTATGCCAATTATGCAAAAGTAATGCGCTTTTCGGATGATGCTTTAAGAAAAAAGCTTGAATCAGATATTGAGCACATTAGAATCAGAAACGAAAACGACAGATTAAGTAACATTTATGCAAGAGCAACTCAGCAAATGAATACGGCAACATCGGAAGATGACTATAAAACCGCATCATCAACCTTTGAGAGCATTTCGGAGTATAAAGATGCAAAAGAATTAAGCAAAAAATGTCTCGAAAAAGCAGAAGCAGCAAGAAAGGATAAATTTTTATCCGAGGGCAAATCTAAAATGTTCGGTCGGAATATACACGATTACGAAGCGGCAATTAAAATATTTAAGTCCATATCCGGATGGAAAAGCGCTGATGAATTGATTGTTGAATGTAAAAACGGAATTGAACAAATCAAAGCACAGAGAGAAGCAGAACGTTTGGAAAAGGAACGCCTTGCGGAGATGCAAAAAGCCGAGGAAGAGGCAAGAAGGAAGAAAATTAAAAAGATAGCAATAATCTCAACTTTGACCGTGTGTGTTTTGATTGCTTTGCTTTTTTTGTGGTGGAATGTTATACGGCCAAATATGGAGTACAATACTGCAATCGATTTGATGAATGAAGGAAAGTATATTGAAGCATACGAAGCTTTCGTAGCATTGGGTGACTATAAAGATAGCAAAGACAAAGCAGATTCAATTTTCGACAAATATAAGGCAGAAAAACTGAAAACTGCCAAGGTCGGAGATTATGTTTTCCTTGGCAAATATGAGCAGGATAACAACACCTCCAACGGCGAAGAAAATATAGAATGGCTTGTGCTTGAAATAAAAGAGGGAAAAGCACTTCTTATCAGCAAATATGCTCTTGACTGTAAGAAATACAATATGAGTGGCACAGCTGTCACTTGGGAGACCTGCACACTTCGGGAATGGTTGAATAACGATTTTATCAATTCAGTATTTTCCGGAGATGAAAAAGCAATTATTCCTGTCGTAACTGTACCTGCTGATAAAAATCCAATGTATGACACAAATCCCGGTAACGCAACACAGGATCAAATATTCCTACTCAGCATCACCGAGGTGAACAAGTATTTTAGCTCTGATAGTGAAAGAAAGTGTGAGCCTACCGAATATGCAGTTGCAAACGGTGCTTTTGAAAATAACAGCTCCTGCTGCTGGTGGTGGCTGCGGTTGCCCGGCCACCCTCGGAATATTGCTGCTTATGTCAGCACCTTTGGCTTCGTCTATGAGTACGGCGACCGTGTCGACCGCAGCGATTTCGCCGTTCGCCCCGCTTTATGGGTAAATCTTGAATCATAAATCTTAAAATCATAAATCTTCAAATTTAATACAAAAGAGGCAAGAGAAAAGGAGTTTAACTCTCTCAATTCTCTTGCCTCTTTGTAATATCCGGTGTTTGTGTGAACATTACTGTTCCCGGAGCACTTGCTCATTTTTATTATTTCAAGCCGAGTTTTTTTATCGTTGCTTCACGGAGTGCATTGCGGTGACGCTCGGATATTCTCTCAAACGCCGCTTTTGTTGTATACCAGGTGCGATCGGGAGCTTTTGAGCGATAATCGTTTGCATCAGAACCGCGGTAACCCCAGGCAAAGATTGTTCGTGCGCCGCAGTCGTATATTGCATCGGCTGCCGCAATAATCTCTTCCTCTGTGCCAACGGGGTTGCTGTAGGTCTGAAGCCAGATATTATGGTCCTTGTTAAACTTTTTACATACATCAAGATTCCATTTCGTTTTTTCATAAACGAACTTATAAACATCCTCATAGTCTTTTGCAAAGGTTGCGGAGGGTTCAATCCAATATGGATCGGAGCCGATGTTGTCAAGGGCAGGGGTGGAACAGATGCTGTCAAGGTCAACTCCGAAGTTTGTATTGTTCTGCGTGTCGTTGAACATAACACAGATGGAATTGTACATTCCTTTTTCCTTTGCATAAGAAGCAACGGTCTGGAAGTAGTTGGTTATTGTCCACTTGCGGAATTCGTCAACCTCTTTTGTGAAGAGAGTGGGCATCGGCATATTATAACGCTCTTCAAAAAGCTTCCTGCAAGTTTCGCAACGGCAAGTCCAGATACGTTCTCCGTTTTCATTAAAGTCACGCATATGAGGCTCGTCCCAGAAGATTTTTCTTGCACCTGCATCGTAAACCGTGTCAATCCAGGACTTTGTGAAATCGACGTAAGCCGGTGAATTGAAGCAGACGTGAACGGGGCTTATCTTTCCGTTTGAAAGCACCTGATGTGCCTCGGGATGGTATGAAAGAAAGTGAGATTTATCTCCGGGAGGGCCTCCGAGACCCCAGTTGTCAACCCAGTTGTCAAGTCCGTAATATGAAGTGATTTCAAAAATCTCCTTCATAATCTTCTTGTGTCTGTCCCAGTCATTGTGGGAGAACATATGAAGAACTGCATTGAAACCGCTTGCCGCAATGTCTTGCATATCCTCACGGACGTGGGTGAGCATACGGTTGCCGTGATAGGCAACGCCTTTTGTGAGAATTTCGCTCATTTTTTTGTCTCCTTATTTCTTGATTATTCTTGCTTCTAAGTAGAAACGCTTATCCCATGCATCTCCCATTGAGAAGGTCTTTCTCGGAAGAGCACCATCACAAATAACTGTGGGGAAGAAGGATTCCTTTGAAATTACAGGAAGAATAAATCCTGCATTTGAAGGCTCTGCGCCGAGACGATTAACAACGTCTTCGCCGTGGATGTAGTCAACTCTGCCGCCGTTTTCTTTAAGATAGTCGTCGATAAACTTCTGAAGAGAACCGACTGTGAGATTTGATTTCGGATTTGCAATTCCAATCTCTTCCGAACCCTTTGCGGTAACCATAACAAACTTCTGCTCGGCAGAATCGGAGAGCTCATAATACTCGGCAAGAGCTGCACGCATCTTTTCGGGGTCGATATCAAAAACAACTCTGTGGATTGCTTCAAATTCAAGGGAAGTATCGTGGAGATTTACAAGCTCACAAAGCGCATAACGTGCAGGATGTGATTCATATTCGTCGGGGGAAAGATTCTCTTTTGCAAGTCTCCAACATTCCTTTGCTGTTGCAAGAGAGTGGTTTCCGTCACCTACTGCATACTGAAGAACGCCCTTGCCCGAAACATTGTATTTTTCGTTGAAAAGCTTCTCATCCGCAAGAAGAGCAAGCTCTGCATCAATTCTTGCCTCTTCTTCAGCACTTACAAAATAACCACGGATAGAACCGGAGTTCTGCATAAGTGTAAAATCGTATGCGACTTCAAGGTCTTTCTTTACAACATCAAGAGGCTCGATTACGCTCTTTTTAGCATCGTCAATAAGAAGCATAATGTGGGGGATTTCAAGGTTTGCATTCTTTCTGATTTTAACACGGGGAGGAATACGCTCAAGAACAGTACCCTCTGTTGCACGGATTTTTGACTGTGAGCCGGGCATATAGTCATATTCCTCAAGATCAACAACGCCCATAAGACCACGGCGGATTTTGCCATTTCGCTGTGTGCGCTCAACATATATGTACTTTGAAACGGCATCGGAGAAAAGACCGTCATTTATGTATTTTGCCATATTTGCGTTGATGCTCTCAATTCTTGCGTCGCCGTCACCGTCTTCAAGATAAATCTCGGGGAAAGTGATGTGAAGGGTAGAAGGGGAGTCGCCTACAAGTGAGGAAACCTCATTCCAGTATTCGGGTTCAGATGTGTACTGGTCACAGGCAACAACACTCCATTTTGTCATATCCGTACCGTTTTTCGGAAGAAGAATATCTCCCGGAGCGAATGTTCTTTTGCTCATTTTTAAAACTCCTTTTTATACAATATATATAATAAAAATATTATACATTAACGGATTTCAAGAGTCAATAGCGGAGAGAAAAGGAAATGAGGTAGTTAAATAAAATTTAATAATTTTACTGTTGACATTTTGAAATTCTGTGCTATAATAATATTTGCAGTTGCGGGAGTGGCTCAGTGGTAGAGCGTCACCTTGCCAAGGTGAACGTCGCGAGTTCGAATCTCGTCTTCCGCTCCAGAAGCACCGATTTTTCGGTGCTTTTTTCGTTTTTAGGACAATAGGCTGCCCACCCGGAATTTTCCGGATGGGCGAAGGTGAAAAGAACAAACATAGTATATGCTGTCTGTCGTTAAATGGGAGGAAATCAATACAAGGCAAAAATGTTTGTCCTTTCGTTTTAATATATGAAGTCTTTTTATAAAATGTTCATTGCCTTTATGACTGTGATTTGGTATAATATACAATAGTATGTTTAGGAGGTTTTCTTATGATTAAAGTTTCACCGTCGATTTTATCGGCTGATTTTGCAAATCTTGAACGTGATATGAAGCGTCTCGAAGTCGCCGGGGCAGATTGGGCACACGTAGATGTTATGGACGGACACTTTGTTCCCAATATTTCAATCGGTGCGCCTGTTGTAAGGGCAATATCAAAGGTATCAAAGCTTCCCCTTGATGTTCACCTTATGATATCCGACCCTGCTTTCTATCTTGATGATTTCATAAAAGCAGGTGCATATGCAATAACTATCCACGAGGAGTGCGATTCCGATATCGGAGAAACTCTCCGCAGAATAAAGGATGCAGGAGTGCTTGCGGCTCTTTCAATCAAGCCGAAGACTCCGGTTTCTGCTCTTGAAAAATACATAGACCTTCTCGATATGGTACTTATTATGACTGTTGAGCCGGGATTTGGCGGACAGAAGTTTATCGAAGATTGTCTGCCGAAAATTTCCGAGGCACGTTCTCTTATAGATGCAAAGAATCCTGCCTGTCTTCTTGAAATTGATGGCGGCGTAACAACAGAGAATGTAGAGCGTGCCAAGGAGGCAGGTGCAAATGTTATTGTTGCAGGCTCGTCTGTATTCGGTGCTCCCGACATGGCGGAAGCTATAAGACTTCTCGGCAAATAACCTTTATGTAGAGGAGAGAAAATAGTGAAAGAGCGTAAAAAGCAAAGCTTTTTTAAAGGTGCAATGATTCTGTCTGTAGCGGCTGTCATTGTAAAAATCCTCGGTGCTATTTTTAAAATACCCCTTACCAATATCCTCGGCGGAGACGGCATGGGATATTTCAGCACAGCTTATGATATCTATATGCCCGTATATGTTATCTCCAATGCCGGACTTCCCGTTGCAATTGCACGAATTGTTGCGGAAAGTATGTCCGAGGGAAGATACCGTGATGTGAGAAAAACTCTTAAGATTGCAAAACGGGTATTTCTAATAACGGGAACAATCGGATTTTGTATAATGTTCTTCGGAGCAAAGCTTTTTGTAAACCAATTGATTCAGAACCCCGGTGCATATCTTGCTGTTATGGCAATGGCACCAACGGTATTCTTCGTTTGCCTCACTTCGGCATACAAGGGATATTATGAGGGACTTCACAATATGTATCCCACGGCAATCGCGCAGGTTGTAGAGGTTGTGATAAAGCTCATTTTCGGTTTTGGACTTTCTATGTTTGCATACAAAATCGGAATGGATGAATACACAGCAAGCGGAACTGTTTTCGGAGAAGCTTTTCCTGATGTTGAAGCTGCAAAAATCCGTGTTCTGCAGATTGCGGCGGCAGGTGCAATCCTTGGTGTTGCCCTTGGTGCACTCGGTAGTTGGCTATCTGCGTTTTTGCGGCATAAATTCCGCGGTGATGGAATAACGGAAAATGATCTTCGCACTCTTCAGGACGATACTTCTTCCAAGGTAATTCTCAGAAAGATTATCAAAACTGCAATTCCCATAGCCCTCGGCTCTTGTGTGGGACAGATAACAGGCGTTATAGATTTGTTCTCGGTATATGATCGTCTGCATCACGCCGTAGGCACCGGTTATGATGCAATCAAGGGGATGTATGGCTCGGCACTGCCGGCTGAAAAGGCACTTGAAGACATACCAAATTACCTTAATGGTTGTTACAAGGGTATGGCGGTCACACTTTATAACCTGATACCAACTTTTACGGTAGCATTCGGTGTAAGTGCGCTTCCTGCAATAACTGAAGCGTGGACACAAAAAAATTATGATTCACTGAAAGAAAATGTGGAAGCGGTGCTTCGAGTAACAATGCTTCTTGTTCTTCCTGCAGGAATAGGTATGTCGGTGATGTCACACGGCGTTCTCACGCTCCTTTATGGCGGAAAGCCTGCCGAGGTGGAAATAGCAACTCCGCTTTTGGCGTTTCTTGGAATAGCGGTTATCTTTTCTGCCACTTGCTCGCCGATTAACAGTATGCTTCAAGCTGTGGGAAGGGCGGATATTCCCGTAAAAGTAATGGCGGCATGCGCTGTTTTCAAGCTTCTTTTTAATTATATCACGGTGGGAATTCCTGAGATAAATATTCTCGGTGCGGCAATGGGGACATTGCTCTGTTATGTGTTCATAATGACCATAAGTATGTATTTCTTGATAAAAATTACAAAACTAAAGCTTGATTACAAAACGGTGTTTTTGAAACCTCTTATCTCGGCACTTCTTTGCGGAGGAAGCGCTTACCTGGTTGGTTTGGCTTGTGAAAGCTTCGTTTCCGAAAAGTTTTCCACAATCATCGGAATAGGTTGCGGCGGCATTGTTTATATACTTGCACTTTTCGTATTTGGTGCAATAACAGAGGCAGACATAAGAAAACTCCCCAAGGGAGAAAAACTCGCAAAGCTTTATGCAAAGCTTCCGGGCAGAAAGAAGAAAAACTAATAAAATCCCTGAAATAAAACAAAGACCTCGTTCTTTGAGATCTTTGTCTGTTTCAGGGATTTTTTTGCGTCCTATTTTATGTCTGATTTATTGCAATGGAACCGCATAGTTTGAACCATCTTTTGCAATATATAGAATATTATTGGCAAGGAGAAATGTGTATTCCGCACCTTTCGTTGTAAATTCTGTTGTGACAAAGTTTTCATCAAAGAAAAGATCTGTTTCGGGAAAAGCAATCCGGGCATCACGCTGTTTGGGGATAAAACCAAAACGTCCCTCTTTTACGTCTTCTGCGAGAATGTGGTAGGAGCCTTCGGGTGTCCAGACCTGAACTGCATATCCACCCGTAGTTCGCTTTGATGCCATCAACATTGAAGGTGCATCGTTTATTGCAAGTGTAAATCTGTAAGAGTCTGATTGTGCTCCGTATCTTACCGTATATTCATAGTTGTTTTCATCTTTTCTTGCGGTAATTTTCCACGAATTTTCAACATCCAAAGTTGTGATTTCAATATTTCGGAAACCTTGTTCACGGAAAAGACGTTCCGCGGTTATACCTGTATCGCTTTCCATAACAAAAGAAGCGGCAAGGAACTCGTCACAACCTAATGTGTATTTGCTTGCAGCGATAGGAACCCAGGCAGAATCATCGGAAAAGGTTACGACTGCTGAATACATATCGTCACAAATTGCAAGCCGCAATGAATTCATCTGGTTGAATGAATCAGAAAGCGAAAGATTGCTGTCGTAGCTGAGTCCGTTTTCTGAAGTTATTGCTTTTGGCTGCACATCTTCTGTTATAGGAGGTTTACCGGGCATTTCATTCAAGGCATCAGATGAAGAAGTGCCTGTGAATGTTCCGCAAGCGGTAAGAAGATACAGGGTCAGCAAAAAGCAGAGTAAAAGAGGAATTTTTCGTATCATTGTTTTTCTCCCGGAATTATAAAAGTCCTGATAATCTGGAAATAAAGGCGAACATTGTTATTGTGAATGCAGAGCAAAGAGTTGTGAAAACAACAACCTGACATGCAAGGTCATAATCTCCGTTCATTTTATATGTCATAGCGGTACTTGCTACTGCAACGGGTGTGCCGAAGGTGCTGATTATAAGGGCAATGTGAAGACCTCGGAAACCAAGAAGTGCGGCAAAAACAACTGCGATTGCCGGAACAACAACCGTGCGGGTTAAACCGGTAAAAGTAACGCACTTGATATTGTCCACAAAGCTTCTGAATTTAAAATCTCCGCCCAATACAAGAAGAGCAAAGGGAGTCGCTACAAGTTTTAAGTCACTTAGTGGTTTGTAAACAATGTTTGGGAGTGTAAAATATGGCTTTGTAAACGAAAAGAGAAGTCCTGCAACACATCCGATTATCAACGGGTTTTTTGCAATGTTTTTCAGAATTTTCCAAATTGAATCTGGTTTATTGTCGCTGTAAATGCTTAGTATTACAGTGGCAAGAATATTGAAAGCAGGAATGAGAAATGCAAGGAAAACAGATGCAATTTGTGCTCCCTCAGGTCCTGCGAGTGCTTCACAAAGGGGAAGACCCAGAAGTGCAAAATTGCCTCTGAACAGAGCTTGCAAAATTACGCCCTGACGAGCCGGTTTTTTCGATAAAACGGGAACAACCGCAAAGCCGATACCGACAATCACAGCAACTGTTATAAGGACAAATGCGAGAAGCTTTGCATCAAAAACTTCGGTGAAATTTGCATTGTAAATATTGCAGAAAAGATTGCAGGGAATAAGAATGTTGAAGGAAATTGTGTTTGCAATCTTTAAAAAATCACTGTTCCAGACATTAAGGCGTGTCAATATCCAACCGACCGCCATAAGAATAAACAGCGGAATAACGGCATTTACGGAAAAAAGAAAATCCTCCACGGAATCACCTCGAAATTTGCAAAAATATACGTATATATTATAACGTCAATGAACTTCAAATGCAACAGTAAAATTTTCTGTTGAAATCAGAAAATGTCATAAAAAATGTTGACTTGACAGAATAAAAATGTTAATATATTTATATGTAAATATTTTAACGCGATGATGAAAATCAGTACGCTTGCAAAGTTTTCTTCAGAG
>JAFSEA010000074.1 GCA_017435965.1 Oscillospiraceae bacterium | reverse complement strand
TATATCCCAAAAACCATCGGTATGCATTATTCAAAGACACTTCATCCGCTGTTCTGCGTAGTGACGGCAACCCATACAAATGCTGAATTAAAACCATTTTGAAAAGAACAACGGGATCTATGCTCGGTCTTCCGTTATCCTCACAATACAGTTCTTCCACAATCTCATATATTTTAGTAAAATCTACTGCTTCGCTTATTTGTCTTAACAAATGTTCCTGTGGTACCAAGTCCTCTATGCTTATCATTTCTACTTGATATCTGTTCTCGTACCCTTTTTGCATCATCTTTCATCACCCTATATATTATACCATAAAACTAAGAAAAAGCCCAGCTCTCGCTGGACTTTTTCGACAGTCTGATGGGTTCAATCGATTTGATTGAACCCATCTTTATTTCAGTGACAATGTTTACAGGCCGTAAAACCGTTTTCCTCGGCTTCGCTTAACGTCACCTCTCGCGGATTGCTCATATTTGAGCAGGTCTCTGAACTGTGATATTTCTTTCCTCCCTTTGTCGGAATCCATACCATATTTTCATCAGTTTCTTCCGCATCAAGAGTTTCCTGCGCAACGGGAATTTCTTCCACATCCGGAGCCTCTTCAATGATTGGAGTCTCGGTTATTGTAACTTCGTCTTTTTCCGAACTTTCGCCACATCCCACAAGACACAAAAAACTCAAAAGCATCACAAAAAAGCAACCTATTCTTCTCGACTTCATTTTCATTTCTCACTTTCATCCTTGTTTTCGATGCTTACAAGAAATTACACATTACTTTTATGAGAAGAAGTAATTCTTTGTATTTGTATAGCAGATGTCACGTACCATACGGCTGAGAAGATTCATATCATCGGGAGCTTCGCCGTCTTCAACCCAGGTTCCGATGATATTGCAGACAATTCTTCTGAAATATTCGTGACGTGTATAACTCAGGAAGCTTCGTGAATCTGTGAGCATACCGATGAATTTTGAGAAGAGAGTGATACTTGCAAGAGCCTTCATATGCTTTTCCATGCCGTCGATATGGTCATTGAGCCACCAGGCAGAGCCTATCTGAATCTTTCCTGCGATTCCGTGACCGTTAAAGCAGGTTGCAAGAGTCATAAGAGCCTCGTTGTGAGCAGGATTGAGACTGTAAAGAACAGTCTTCGGAAGCTTATCCTCACGTTCCAAAAGGTCGAGAAGATTGATTATAGGCTGAACGATTCGCTCATCGCTCATTGTATCAAAACCGGTGTCAACACCGAGAGCGTTGAACGTTGCCGTGTTGTTGTCACGCAAAACTGCAATATGAATCTGCATAACGAGATCATTTTCATAATATTTCTTTGCAAGGTGGAGATAAAGTGTTGAATAATAAATATCAATATCTTCCTGACTCGGCTCAACGCCCGCAAGCTTTGCCTTGAAAACTCTGTCTGCCGCTGCATCATCGGGTTTCTGGAACCATACCATATTGAGGGAGCAGTCAACGCTTCTGCAACCACGTGCAACAAAGAAATCGAGACGTTCGTCAAGTGCCTTTTCCAGACTCTTATAGTCCTTTATCTCATATCCCACAACACCGGAAAGCTTTTCTATGTATCCGCAGAATTCAGGTCTCCAGATATTGAGAGCACGCTCAGGACGATATGAAGGGACAACTTCAACATCAAAGCTTTCATCGGCTTTGATTATGTCGTGGTATTCAAGATTGTCGCAGGGGTCATCGGTTGTGCCGATAATCTCAACGTTTGAACGCTTGATAAGACCGCGTGCACCAAACTCCGGTTGAGTCAGAAGCTCATTACATCTGTTCCAGATATACTCTGCATTTTCGGGGCAAAGAAGCTCTTCAATGCCGAAATAGCGGCGAAGCTCAAGGTGTGTCCAATGATAAAGTGGGTTTCCCACGCAGTAAGGCATAACAGAAGCCCACTTCATAAACTTTTCCTTGGGGTCCGCATCGCCTGTGATGTATTTTTCCTCAACACCAAAGCCTCGCATTATGCGCCACTTATAGTGGTCGCCGCCGAGCCATACTTCGGTAATACTCTCATAATGCTTGTCCTCTGCGATTTCCTGAGGACTCAGGTGACAATGATAGTCGATTATAGGAGTTTTCTCCGCAATTTCGTGATAGAGTTTTTTTGCGGTCTCATTCTTTAAAAGAAAATCCGCATCCATAAATTTTTTCATTTAAGCTTCCTCCGTGTTGTTTTCCTCATCATTCTTCGTTTTGTTTTTCTTGGGACGAATAAATCCAAGGAACATTATAGCTGCCGAAAGTCCCCAGAAATACGCATTCATATAAGGAACTTCAAAAATGTTTTCAAAATAAGAATGGGCAAGAACACCTATCAGACCTGCAAATATTCCGCAGGCAAGGTAGGAAAATCTGTCTTTCTTTGTTGTAAAGAGCCATCTCAATGTCCAAAGTATATTTTGGAGAAGAAGCCAGATGTATGAGATAAGTCCCACAAGTCCCATTTCCACAAGTGTTTTAAGATAGTAATTGTCCATATAGAAATAGTAAAGTGTTTCCACATCCTGGTTCTGCATTGCGATAGCGCCACCGAAACGGCCGAGTCCGAAACCAAAGGTCTTGTGCTCACTCCAGAGCTCAAGTCCCTTTTCCCAACGCTGACCGCGCCCGCCGGAATTGTTTGCCACCTGAAAATCATCTGTGAAGAGAAATGCTATGCGATTTGATATCTCGGGAACGCAAATTATTATCGCAATAATTCCCAATATAGCCGCAACAATAAGTCTTCTGTCAACCAGAAGAGAGAATACAACTACTGCCACGGTAAGACCGAACCATGCACCGCGTGAGAAGGTGAAGAGAGTTGCTATGCACAAAAGTCCCGTTAGAATCCACATAAGAACTTTTTTCTTCATACTCTTTGCATAGTATGCACAAGCAGCGACCATAGGTGCTGTCATTACAAGGAGCGCACCCATTATATTGGGGCTTCCTATAATTGAATAAACACGTGTTCTGACTCCCACCTCGGTTTTTGCAACCCAGGTTTCCGGAATCGGTGCTTTTACAATGTACTGATAGATTCCGTGCACGGCGATGGCAACCGCCATTGCACATATTGCGAAATAAAGAACCTTGAAATCACTCTCATCCTCTATAAGACGAGTGAGCACAAAAAACCAAAGCATAAACTGGCATACCGCACGGTATCCCGCAATTGCAACACCAAACTTCGGTGAAACAACTCCCACAAGGAAGATTCCCACCGCCAAAAAGAGAAGAACGGGTGCATCAACCGGAGTGATACGCGGCTTTACTTCTTTTTTGGAAGAAGCTATTCTGAAAATTATATATGCAAAGCAAAATACAAGAAACGCCTCATCCCAGATTGAAGCAACAGCTTCGAGCTTGAAAATATCTCTTATAAGCCAATCCAACGGCAAATAGAGAGCGAACGCACCAATCAGAATTTTCTTCATTCCGAATTTCTTCACAGAGCTCAACACAACGCTTTGTTCAACAAGCTTTGATGCCGAGAAACTGCGGCAAATCTTCATAAAAATGCTTGATTCCGATGCCGGACGTAATCTTTTGCCGAAATTTGTCACAGAGCTGTTGAATCTACGGAATAATCCATAGAATTTAGAAAAAACCGTTTTGGGCGAAGCGGTAAAGAATGCAACGATTCTTTCCCGGGTCTTTGAATTATCAAGGCTACGCTTAAAAGCAGCAACAAACTTGCCGAAAATGCTTTGAGAATACGCAAGTGACAGCATTGCAAATATGCTTGCAAAAAAGCGCGCTACAAAGCTATTCCGGATTATATTATTCATTTACAAACTCCACTTTCTGAACAATGGCATTCTGTTCTACGGTCTGTGTTTTGAATACAAAGCCGCGGCCTACTCTTACTTCCTGAGTGGCTATTTTATAGATAGGATCTTCCTTATTCTGTTTTGCCTTTATTTTGACTATAACATCATATCTTTGCTCGTCTATTGCCTGATTTATCTCACCTGTGTCGGTATTTACGGCTGTTATATATTCGACATCTTCTATAGACAGAACTTCCGTATCCGGAACGAAGTCATTTCCGGCAACAAGCTGTGAGCCAATCTCCACGTCCATTATCTGATCTTTCATATAATCCATAACTCCGCGAATATACAAAGTTACCACCATCTCATCAGATCCCGAATCACCTGTGCCTGCTTCGTTGTTTACGGCAGGAGCCACAAACTTTATCGCCACGAAAGCTACCAGAAGCAACGCCACAATAATAACTATAAGATCTACAAGATTGATCAATCCGAAAAGTTTTCCTTTTTCATTTACAATTTTCATAATTTCAATTCCTTTCGCTTATGTATTTACTTGACCGATTATCTATTCTATTATATAATATATAAAAAAATATAACAACTGTTTTTTTTATTATTTTTTTAATCGGGAGAAAAAATATGAAAATAATACATCTGATAGGCGGCGGAGATGTCGGCGGAGCAAAAACTCACGTTCTTTCTCTTGTCTCAAAGCTCTCGGAAACAAACGACGTTCTTCTGGTAAGCTTCCGTGATGGTGAATTTGCCGATGACGCAAAGGCTATGGGCATAAAAACCCATATAATACACAACGGAAACCCTTTGAAAGATATGAAAGAACTCCGCAAGCTCATCTGCGACGGTTTTGACATCGTTCATTGCCACGGAGCAAAGGCAAATGTTATGGCAATGTCTATTAAACGCCACGTCAAAGTTCCGATAATAACAACCGTGCATAGTGATTATCGCCTTGACTATATGGGGAATTTCGTAAAAAAATTCACCAATGGTCTTCTCAATACCATTGCACTCCGTGCATTGGATGGTTATGTGGGCGTTACGGATAATTTTGCGGATATGCTTATTGACCGCGGCTTTGACCCGTATAGCATCCGTGTTATATACAATGGTCTTGATTTTGATTATATCCCCAAGCCGAAATGCTCACGGGAAGAATTTTTAAAGAATCTCGGAATCCCTTGCGATGATGATGCAATCGTTTGCGGAATTGCGGCAAGACTTCACCCCGTAAAGGATATAGCAACAATCGTCCGTGCTTTTGCAAAAATCCGGGAAGCTTGTCCAAAATTATATCTTATAATCGGTGGAGACGGCGAACAAAAAGAGTTTCTCACAAAGCTTGTTGCCGAAAACAACTTGTCCGACAGAATCATCTTTGCCGGATGGGTTTCCGATATGGACACTTTCTTGAATGCCATTGACATCAATCTTTTGTCGTCTCTCAGCGAAAGCTTTCCATATAGTGTACTTGAAGCAGTTCGTTCAAAATGTACTATGGTCGTTTCAGCAGTAGGCGGAATGCCCGTCCTCATCGACCATGGAGAAAACGGTTTTTTGTTTACTCCACAAGCAGTCGATGAGCTTTCATCACACCTTGAATATCTTTATAAGAATCCAGATGTCCGCCGTGATATGTCAGAGAAGCTTCTGGAAAAAGCCGGCAGACTCTATTCCATCAACAAAATGGTAAAGGATCAGATTGGCATATATGAGAGTTTCCTTGAAGCGGCAGAAAAAAGCAAGGACTCTCACAATAAAGTTGTTGTCTGTGGTTCTTACGGAAGAGGAAATGCAGGCGATGATGCAATCTTAAAAGCCGTTATACAAGAAGTATATGAAGTCAACCCGACTGCGCAGATTTGCGTTATGTCCAAGAAGCCGAAACAAACGAGACGAAGATATCGTGTGCGTTCAATCTATACTTTCAACGTAATCAAAATGTTTTCCGCAATGAGAAAATCCCATCTCTATATAAATGGAGGAGGCAGTCTCATTCAAGACTCCACCTCAAGTCGTTCACTATACTTTTATCTTATGACCCTCCGGGTCGCACATATGTGTGGCTGTAAAATAATGATGTACGGCTGCGGTATAGGCCCGGTGAGAAAAAACAGAAACAAAAAACGTGCGGCAAAAGTTGTCGACAAAAAAGTTGATTGCATAACACTCCGCGATCCCGATTCCCTCCGTGAACTCCGCGAGATGGGAGTTTCAAAACCCGATATGTGTCTCGCAGCAGATCCGACCCTTGGTATAAACCCCGCTTCAGAGCAAAGAATTCTGAACGTATTCCAGAAAGAAGGAATTACCCCCGACGATAACTATCTCTGCCTTGCCATGCGAAACTGGGACGGCATAGATGAAAAAATCCCTGAATTCGCAAAGGCAGCGGAATATGCTTCCGAAAAATACGGACTCAAGATTCTCCTTATCCCAATGGAGCACAAACGTGACCTCCCCATAGCCGAAAAAATCCGCGAGGCTCTTTCCGTTCCCACAACGGTTATTCAGGGTGAATATGATGTCCATACCGTTATAGGAATACTTTCCCGTATGCGTATCATAATGGCAATGCGTCTTCACGCTCTTGTTTTCGGCGCAGGTCAGGGCGTTTCAACAATCGGAATTGCTTACGATCACAAGGTCACGGGTTTTATGAACTATATAGGCAGAGAAATGTGCACTCCATATGACGAATGCTCGGCAGAAATTCTGATGAATTTCATTGACAAAACAATGAGCGACACGGAATATAGCGAAAATATGCACCGTACCTGTATGCAGATGCGCGAAAATGAAAAAGAAAATGTGGCGCATCTCCGAAAGTTTTTCAACAGAGAGGTAGATAAAAAATGAAACAGATAGTATGTCTTTCCACAAGCTGCTATTACCCTTTCCCCACACGCAAGCAACACGTTATGAACAGAATTGATGCAGAAGAAATTCTTTACTTCGACCCTGCCGTAACGTACATCGCACCACTCAAAGATAAAAGTGCCTGGAAGCGTCTTTTCAAGCATTTCGGCAAGGGAGAAAAGGTAAAGGACAATATCACGGTTTATGCAACTCCGCCCCTTCTGCCCTTCTTCAACAAAAACAAAACAATAAATAAGATAAATCAAAAGAGACTTGCCCGTTTCGTCCGCAAGAAAATGAAAAAGCACGGTTTTGAAAATCCCGTTCTCTGGTGCTACTCACCTTCTTCCGCCGATGCAGCACCTTACATTCCACACAGTGCATTGGTTTATGACTGCGTTGACCGCCACAGTGCATATAAGGGATTTATTGACGAAGATACCGTAAACTCCCTTGAGAAAAATCTTTCCGAGCAGGCAAACACAGTTTTTGCAACTGCAGTCGGTCTTTATGACACACTCTCAACCTATAATAAACATACACATCTTCTTCCCAATGGCGTAAATTTTGAGCACTTTAACCGTGCCGCAAATGAAAAATTTGAAGTTCCCGAGGATATGAAGGATATAAAGCACCCCATAATGGGCTTTATCGGAATGCTTCAGGAATGCATCGACTATGACAAAATCGAGGCCATTGCAAAAATGCGCCCCGACTGGTCAGTAGTTCTTGTGGGAAAAACTCTTCCGGGAGTAAATCTCGACTATTTAAAACAATATGAAAATATCCACTTCCTCGGAATGAAAAAGTATGACGACATTCCCGCTTACATACAAAACTTTGACGTGTGCCTCAATGTATTCCGTGACGGAAATCTTTCCCGTGACGTAAGTCCCCTCAAGTTCTATGAATACCTTGCAACAGGAAAGCCTGTTGTCAGCACACCTCAGCCCGAGCAGGTTCTTGATTATGCCGATTCGGTATATATTGCCCGTGGTGAGGAGGACTTCGTCGCAAAGTGCGAAGAAGCAATGCGTGAACCCGACGAAGAAAAAACAAAACTTCGCATAGAGCATGCCCGTGCCTGTTCTTGGGATTCCCGTGTCCGTCAGATGGAAGAAATCTTAAAAAACAGCGGTGTAAAATAAAAAACACAGCTGTAGCTGTGTGTAAGAACGGAGATTTGAACTCAAATTGGCTAACAACAGACTTTCAAAAAATTTCACCGAAGGAAATATAGCACGACAGCTCTTCTTCTTTATGCTTCCTTTTATGTTTTCCAACGCACTTCAGGTACTTTACAGTACCATTGATATGATAATAGTAGGAAAATATGTAGGAACTTCCGGTCTTTCGGCTGTTTCCCAAAGCAGCCAGATTGTAAACTTCGCAACAATGGTATGTCTCGGCTTTTCAAATGCCGGACAAGTTCTCATTTCTCAAGCTCTCGGTGCAGGAAAGAAAAAAGAAATGAACAACATAATCGGAACTCTTTTTAGCTCCCTTATGATTTTTTCTGTCATTCTTTCCGTCATAATCCTTATCATCCGCACCTGGATTCTCGATGTTATGAACATACCCGTTGAGGCATATGACAAGGCGATGGAGTATCTTATAATCTGTGCCGCAGGACTCATATTTACCGCGGGCTATAATATGGTTTCCGCAGTTCTTCGAGGTATGGGAGATTCAAAACGCCCCCTCCTTTTTATCGCCATTGCATCTGTGGTAAACCTTGTTCTCGACATCCTCTTCACCGGAGTTTTCGGATGGGGAGTCGCCGGTGCCGCCTGGGCAACCATCATCGGTCAGGCAGTTTCCTTTCTTTTCTCAATATACTATCTCTATAATAACAGAATCGAATTTGGCTTTGATTTCAGAAAAGAAAGCTTTGTCATAAACAAAAAGTATTTAAAGCTCATAGGTGCTCTCGGAACACCAATGGCTATACAATCCGGTTTCATAAACATTTCAATGTTATTTGTAAATTCTATGATAAACGGTCTCGGAAACGTTGCCACAGCCACCTTCGGAGTAGGTGTCAGAATTGATGATATCATAAACAAAATCTGTATGGGCATCCAGTATGCCGCAGTTCCCATGATAAGTCAGAACATCGGTGCAAAGAATGTTGACCGTGCAAAAAAGGTTGTTTATACTGCGTGGATTTTTGCGGCAATCTTCACCGTTATCTGTATGATTCTCTATATCTTCTTCGGAAAAGAAATGTTTATGCTCTTCTCCGACGATTCTGATGTCCTCGGAATGTCGGGCGAATTTATAAGTGCAATTCTCTGGATGTTCCCCGCATTCGTAATAATGAGAGGAAGCGGTGCCTTTATTCAGGGCATCGGAAATGTGAAGCTCAGTATGACCCTTGCAATCCTCGACGGAGTTGCCCTCCGCATAGGTCTCAGCTGGCTTTTCGGAATCGTTCTCGGATGGGGATTCTACGGTTTCGTTCTCGGCTACGGCCTTGCCCCATATGGCTTCGGTATTCCAAGTATGATTTACTTCTTCTCCGGAGTATGGAAAAAGCGCAAAGTCCTTGCCGACGAGCTTTAATATTATAACTAACAAGAGGCTACAGCAAAAATTCGCTGTAGCCTCTTTGTATTACCAGCCTCTTTTTCCGAGAGACAAGTTTCTGTGTTCTTTTACCGTTTCAAGGTCAAGCACCCTTGCCCATTCGTTGTCCTTATCCATACTCTTTAACATTTCCGCTTCTTCCCTGGCTCTTATTATCATCGCTTTCTGAAGCTCTAACGGCGAAACACCAAACACCGTATCACAGGCTTTGGAAAAATGTGCACTACTTGAAAACCCACATTCCTCAGCTATTTCCGACATACTTTTTCTTGAAAATCTGAGAAGGTCAACAGCTTCCATAAGTCTTTTCCCCAAAATGACATCGTGATATCCTCTGCCCGTTATCTTTTTGAAATTGTTTGTAAACGCCTTTCGTGAAAACCTGTACTTATCCGCCGCCTCGTCAATAACGAGCTTTTTTCTGAAATTATCCTCAATATCCAAAACTGCATCATTCACATATTTATTGATGTGCATATATGATGTTACTTTTTTCTTTGTTATTCTTTCTGTCTGCCTCTTTGCAATCAGCTTCATCAAGGCATCTGTTCTCCCGAAAACAGAAGTTATAAACATATCCGACTTTTTCCTATATTCAAGCATTATATCCGTTATCAGAGCATCGGCCGCTACCTTATCCTCTCCATCAAGCTTCACATACACGGGGAGAAGCTTTCCGTCATAAGCCATATTTTGATACGTAAGAGGAAACATAGGTATCTTTTTATTGTAAAACACATTTCCCGGAAACGATACGGACACTATGAGAGCATTGTCTATATCCGTTTCCGTGGTGTTTAGTGCATGAGCCGCAAAAGGCATAACAAGAGCCGCACTCCCCGGGGAGCATACATAATTTTCCCCATTTATTATGTGTTCATAAGTCCCCGACACCGTATACCATATCTGAAAATAATTGTGATAATGAATGGCATCTTTCTGTCTTGTAGTTACATATCCCGAGCTTATGCGATAGCTTTCCATAAAAGTATCCTTCTTCGCAAGCACCGGAACAGCTCTCCTCGGAACCACCGAACCAAAGGTCATACCCTTTCACACTCCTGTACTTTATACAATATATGATATATCATCACCTTAATATTTGCAAGTATAAATGTGCCCGAAAATATAAATTTTTATATTGTACTGAAGTATGGTGATTGATAAGATTATGTTACAAGGAAAAAAGTCGCCTATTTTACAGCGACAAGATAACACAGGAGGTAAACAAAATGAAAAAATTTTTGTCCGTTTTCCTTACCATTTCAATCTTAATGGGACTTATGTCTGTGGGTGTTTTTGCCGCAGACGGTGAGGCCGCCTCTTCCGAGACAACCTTCACGGTCGATTTCGGAACGGCACACGATACAGGCTCACTTGCCAATGGAACATACATGGCTCCCACAACCTACGGTTCCAACTGGAGAGTAAATTCCATAAGTAGTGCAAAACAAATCAATGGAAACTCATCCACATCCACCGCTGTCCGAGTACAGCGAAATGTAAATGCAGGATATAACTTCACGCAGATAAAATATCTCGACGGGAAGTTCGGAAACAGTATTTTCACCGTTGATTTTACCGCCCCTTCAGAGGGCTACTATGATGTTTCCGGTCTCGTTGTCCTCCAGACAAGTGCAGGCTATGGAAACATCTACATCAATGGCATATGCGTAGGTACAATTGACGGATATGATGCAAACGGAAGCATTTACAATCCTTCCGATGTTCAATCACTTGCACCTGCACATCTCAAAGCCGGCGAATACGCAAACACCCTCACAATCATTCCGACGGGTGCTTCATCAGGCTCGGGAACTATGGTTTCCGTTGAAGGTGTTTCTTTCACAAAGAGAAGCGAAGATTCCTTTAAGCTTGACTTCGGTGATGCAACACGCACAGAAAGCTTAAACAACACTTATACAACAACCGCAAGCTATGGATACAACTGGAAAATTGAACCTCTGACTCCCCTTACTGCCTCCGGTCACGTCACGGGAACTTCAGGTGCCGTGCGTATACAAAACAGCAAGGTTCACTATGACTTTTCACAGTTTAACGACAGAGGTGACATTACTTTCCGCTTTACTGCTGATGAAGGAGCAGGTATGTATGATGTTTCCGCATTTGTCATAAGCTCATCCACAGGCTCAGGCACAGTTCATATAAATGGTGAATATGTAGGCACTATCAACCGTGCATCTTCCAGAACTCTTCCTGCCGCAGAGTCAGGAATGACTGCCATATACTTCGATGCAGAAGAGCAAAAGCTTTCAAAAGTATATCTTCACGGCGGAGAATATGCAAACACTCTCACAATAACTCCGGCAACATCCTCTACCATTACAATGCAACGTTTTGATTTTATAAAAACCACTTCCGCAGACGATTCCTTTAAGGTAGATTTCGGAAGGGCTTTTGTGGATTCTCTTGCAACAATCAAGGAGGTTCAGGATTACTGTGTTTCCGGCACCTGCGGTGACAACTGGAAGATTGACGCCGAAAATACAGCGTCAACACATATCAACGAGACCTCGGAATCTGTACGCATCCAGCTCGCACTCGGTTCAAAGCCGGCGAATACATACAACTTCACAACAATTTACCCCAAGGGTGATTTTGCCGTCAAATTCACAGCACCTTCAGGTGCCGGCACTTATGATATCTCAGCACTTATGCTTCCCATGACCGACGGCGGATATGGCGATATCTACGTCAACGGTGCTTATGTCGGCTCTGTCAATTCTTATGATTCCGTAACACATCTTTATAATGATGCAGTAGTCACACAGTCTCTTATGACTACTGAACTCAAAGCAGGCGAATATGCAAACACACTTCTCATAAGACCTGTTACCGAACACAAAAAACTCTATCCCCAGAGCTTCGAGTTTACAAAAACAACTTCCTCCGAAAACTCCGGCGGTATGCAGAGTGAAAGCTATGAAACAAGCGGCAGGGCATCGGTAAGTGCAATTTCAGCCTATACAACCGACGGAACCGTTATTGATGCCGATATTATCGGCAATCAGAGCGTTTCTATGGGTGATAAGGTTTCACTTTCCGCACCTGGCTGTGACGGATACAACTTCCTCTACTGGGCACTTGGAACATCCGACAGAAAGCGTATTGTTTCTCATACAAAGGACTTCACCTACAAGCCCCGTGAAGGTGCAACACAGCTTATCGCAATATACGAAAAAGTCGGCGAGGGTGCTGACAAGGCAGAGTTTTACAATGCAAACGGAGAGCTTATCGATATAAACACAACAGGTGTATTCCCGTCACTTCCGAGTCTCCCCGCATTCGGACGCGCCTCCGGCTGGAAGTGCTACAACAACGGCGAAAGCTATGACGGTACATCCGCAATCGTTCCCGAGGGAACAGTAATTTACGTTGCACAGTATGACGAGCTTCGCACCGTTACAATAAACGGAGAAACTTATAACTACGGCGACACGGTAACCCTTACCGCAACCGTTCCCGAAGGCAAATACTTTAAGGGCTTTGTGAAGAATGGCGAAACCGTTTGCACGGATGAAACATATACATTCCTTGCCTATGAGGATTGCACAATCACAGAGGAATATGCGGATTCCGCTCCTCTCACCTCAAAACTTGTAAAGATTGTCATTGACAGCTTTGTCTCCGGAGATATTACTGCAGTTATGGCGGAATTTATCGGTATAGACAACGCAGTAGAAAAAGGCATTATGTATAACGGTAATAAAATTGCGATGAACAGTAACGGAAATCAATTCACGGTAACTGCCGATGAAGACGGAACATATATCGGCTATGCAATTTTAAAGAACGGAAATTCCTACACACTTCTCACCGACGGTGAATATGAAAAATAAAGATTAAATCAACAAGGAAAGGAACATAGTATATGAGAAAAAGAATTGTATCTTTCTTCCTTGCGCTGACTATGCTTTTGGGACTTATGTCTGTTGGCGTGTACGGTGCCGAGGGCGACACATTTAATGTAACTTTTTTAGATGTTGATTCTCAAACTCTCGCCACTCCCATATCAGCCAGCGACCTCCGTCTCCAGGCGTCAACCGCCGGTGCTAACTGGAAGATTGATTCCGCAGCCTGTGGGCAGTATGTGGCAAGCGGAACAAAATATGCTGCCAGATGGCAACAGAGCTCAGCTTATGCGTTTTTGACACTTGAATCGGCAAGAGGACAGCTCGCACTTAAGTTCACGGCACCATCTGCCGGAACATATGACGTCACCGCGAACTTCCAGCCTGCTGCAACAAGCTCGGATGCTGACATTTTTATCAACAACGTATATGTCGGAACTCTCACGGGAAAAGACCCCAACGGTTCTCACCTCATAGTAAAACAGCAAAAGCTTTCCGGAGTTACTCTCCTTGAAGGCGAATATGCAAACAGCCTTGTCATAAAGGTAAGAAACGGAAGTATTATGTATCAGGGACTTACCTTTACGGAAACTTCAAATCCCGCAAAGGTTTCCTCCCTTTCTGCTACTCTTGAAAGTTCTTCTCTCACAAAGGGTGACACAGCTCAGTTAAGTGTTTCTGCCACACTTTCAAACGGCGGAAGATATGACCTTGATGCTGCAGGTGCTACCGTAACTTATGAGAGCACAAACGAAAGTGCTGCAACGGTTTCCTCGACAGGTCTTATAACGGCAGTTGGCGAAGGTACTGCCACCATCACCGCAAAGGCAACGGTGGGCGGTAATGAAATTTCCGATACTGTTGATGTTATTGTAACAGTTCCGAAGCTTTCGGAAGTAAGCGTATCTGCACCTCGCTACATTCTCACCTCCAATACAGACGGTGAGGCACTCTCTGCAACAGCGAAGATGTCGGACGGCGCCGATGTTCCCATGGCAAACGCCACCGTTACATACACTTCACTCACGGAAGATATCGCCATGGTATCGGCTTCGGGTGTTGTTTCCCCCGTTTCTGAGGGAACTGCACAGATAAAGGTGTCCGTTACATATGAAAACGTAACCGTTGACAAGACAGTTGAAATTCCGATAACGGCAGAGCCTCTCCCCGACGGTACTGCTTTTGAGATTGACTTTGGCACATATGACAAAGCCACCACCTGGCCCAACGGTTCGGGTGCATACTATTCAACTGCAACCACAAAGGGCGACAACTGGGTTATGGACCCTGCAAACACCACCTGCTCATACTACACCGCAGGCACAAAATACTCCTGCCGTATGCAGCAGTTTGTCACCATCACCCGACGTGATGCAACCACGGGAAGTCATCCCGACGGTGCATTTGCAATCAAATTTACTGTTCCCGAAACAGGTATCTATGATATTTCTCCCATCATCTCTCCGTCAACATCCCAGGGTATCGGTGATATTCTCCTCATTGACGGAAGCAAGCAAACCTACATAGGAACCTTTGACAACTATGTAAAGAATGGGGTCTGGTCAGATAAAACTCCCATCGCCCTTCAGGGAATTTCTCTCACCGGCGGTAAGGAATACAGTATTGCAATAAGACCTCAAAAGGGAACAATATATCTCTTCGGTATCTCTTTCACTCCCGTACATGAGGCAGGAAGAGTTCCTGACATTATTGCAACAGTTGAAAGCCTTCTCGGAAACTCTGTTATTGTAAAGAGTGCAACGGGAGAGATTAAGCTTGAAGCTCCTATCACAAGTGCATCCTACTATGACCTCACAAGAGGCGGAGAGGATGTCACGATCTCATTTGACAGCTCCGACAAAAGCGTTGCAACGGTTGATTCAAGCGGTATCATCACCGGTGTTGATGCAGGAAGCTCGGATATAACCGTGAATGTCACAATTCTCGGAAAGCAGTATACAAAGACTCTTCCCGTAACGGTTATTATTCCCGAAATAAACTCCGTAAGTGCAACAGTTCCGAAATACATTCTCACAAGCGACAGCGACGGTGAGGCAATTGTGCCTTCGGCAAAGATGTCCGACAATACGGATGTTGATATAGCTCTCGCAACCGTTGAATATACCTCCCTTGATACTTCTGTTGCAACCGTAACGGATGACGGTATAATAATCCCCGTAAAACGAGGTACCGCAAAAATAAATATAAAGGTCACCTATAACGGAAAATCGGCAGAAAACACCTTTGATGTTTCAATCGTGGATATAGTTCCTCCCGAAGGCGACCATTTCCTTGTTGACTTCACAACTGTTGACCAGAACACTCTTTTCCAGCCGTCAGGTTACACAAAGCAGTATATGGTGGGCACAACAGTCGGTGCAAACTGGGCAATGGACACAAATCTTACGGTAAGCCAGCACATAAACGGAAACGTATCAAATGCTGTTCGACTTCAGGTAACAGATGCCTATTCCTTTGCCACAATCAAGCCTTACGGTGACTTTGCAATGAAGTTCACAGCACCCTCAGCCGGTATTTATGATGTTACCGTAAATTCAAATCCCATGACAAACTCAGGCTATGCCGATATCTTTATCAACGGTGTTTACGTTGGCGGATTTGATTCCAACGACTCTGTTTCTCATATTTACGACACCGTGGCGCAGAATCTTGTCGGCATTCCCCTCCTCGAGGGCGAGCTTGCAAACACAATTATCATAAGACCCCATGAGAAAAATGTATATATGCAGAGCTTTGAGTTCACTCCCGTTTACAAAGCATCAACCGTGGATGATTTCTCTGCATTTGTGGATGATGATAACCTCGCAGCAGGCGAATCCGTAATGGTCGAAGCAGAAGCCGCCGCATCAAACGGTGCAATGTATGACCTTGCAAAATCCTTCAAAAAAGCAGACGGAAGTGATACGAACGGAATTTCCTTCGTCTATTCAAGCGAAAATGATGCAGTTGCAACAGTTGCTCCCGACGGCAAAATCACCGCAAAAGCACCGGGAAGCACAACTATTACCGCAACGGCAACACTTCCAAGCGGCGATGTTTCAAAGAACATACGCATAACGGTAAATAACCTTACTTTCTCCGATGCCGATATGAACGTTGAAAGCGAAAAGGCATATGTTGTCGGCGGAAGCCAGAATCTTATCCCCTATGCAGTCCTTTCCGACGGAAGCTTTGCAAAGCAGGGCGATGTTTCGGGTGTGTTCACCTCAAGCAACGACTCCGTTGCAAAGGTTGAGGACGGAAAGCTCATTCTTGTCAGCGCAGGTGAGGCAGATATAACTGCAAGTGTCACCTTCAACGGAACAACCAAAAATGTAACAAAGAGAATAACAGTTGAAAACGTAAAGCTTGCCGCAATCACCGCAAAGACCGAAGACAACATCGTATTTGCTCTTGATTCCGACGGTTCAAAGCTCGTTATTACGGGAATTCTCAACAACGAAGAAACAATTTCTCTCGCAGGAGCTATGTTCACATACGAAAGTCTCACTCCCGACATTGTTTCGGTTGACTCCGAAGGAAATGTTTTCTGCGTAAAGCGCGGCGACGGTATAATTAAAGTTTCTGCAGAAATCAATGGCGAAACATTTGAATGTGAAGCTTCGGTAATTTCAAGTTCTTCAAAGAAAGAGCCTACTATATACACATACGAAATGCGTGAGCAGGCTCTCAAAAATGCCGAAAAGTATCAATGGGCAAGAAATCTTGTAAAGACAGCCACAAATTCGGCAGACTATTATGTTGAAAACCTTGATGCAATATATGATCTTATCCCCACGGAAGGAATTCCGAGAGGCTATACCATAAACACAAAGGATTTCCCCTCCGACAAGACATATACCTGTCCCCATCCTGACTGCGGAGCAAATCTTCAGGAAAAATACGGCGCATATTCCTGGGTGCTCAATCCTCTCCGCAATCCCTGGAAGGTACAGTGCCCTGAATGTAAGCGACTCTTCCCCTCAAATGACTTTGCAAGCCTCTACAAGCTCGGTATAAACGAGGACGGTGTATATGACCGTGACCTTGCTCTCGAGAAAAATGCCGAGATTGTTGCAAACGGCGGCGAAGGTTATCTCGTAAACAAGCTCTATCCGGAGCTTGACGAAAACTGGCTCGTTGACGACGGCTTCGGCTGGTCACCCGAGGACGGTACCTACGGAACGGATAATCAGCAGAAATGGGCACCGATTTCACTCTATCACCATTATGTATGGCATATAAACAGCGGAACGGCGTTCCTTCGCACAACGCTCAACACACTACGTGATGCATACCTCTATACAAATGATGCAAAATATGGCCGTGCAGGTGCAATTCTCCTTGACAGAGTTGCCGATGTTTATCCCGCATATGACATTCAGAAAACAAGTATAGAATATCCCAACTCCCACGGCGGAAGCCACAATTCGGGCAAAATCCTCGGATGTATCTGGGAACCCGGACTTGCAGAAGACTTTGTACGTGCATATGATGCCTTCTATCCGATGATGGAAGACAGCCGTGTTATTGAGTATCTTTCAGCTAAAGCAGTTACCGTAAAGGGTGTTACAAACCCGAAGACAAGTGCAGAGCTTATCCGTGAAAATGCAGAAAACGGAATTCTCCGTGAAGTTTTCGCCGGCACAAAGCGTGGTCAGCTCTGGGGTAACTTCGGTATGCACCAGAACACTCTCGCACTTGCGGCAGCAGCTCTTGACACATACCCCGAAACAGGCGATATGATCAACTGGCTCGGTGGCTTCAGCGCAAAGAGTTATAAAGACATAAAAGAACCAATCTACGGCGACACGGTAAGAGTAACCACAGGAAACTCAGGCGGTGAAATGCTTATCAAATACGTTGCTGACGTTGACCGTGACGGTTTCGGCAATGAAGTCGGCGTGGGATATAACGCAATCTGGCTCACAAACGGTCTCAACGTGGCAGAAACACTTTATCGCTATGGTGCAGCGGATGAGCTCAACCTTTTCAAAAACCCGAAGTATGTAAAAATGTTCGGTGCTTTTGTAAAAGAGACGGTAGGTAACGGATATACACTCCACATCGGCGACTCAGGACGTACCGCCGGACCCGGTATTTCAAACTACGGAAGCTATGTTCTTCGTGCATTCAATATGCTCAAAACTCCCGAGCTTGCACAGCTTTATTACTTCTATCAGGGTGGAAAGCTCGATGATGTTTATATCGATATCTTTACAGATAACGATAGCTTGAAGACTGAAATCCAAGCACTCATTGATGAGTATGGTGAATATGAGCTTTCAAGCGACAACCTCACAGGCTTCGGTCTTGCAGTTCTTCGTGGCGGTGCTCTCATAAAGGGTGCAACCTCATCCACAAGCTCCGAGCAGCGTTACGACACCTGGATTTACTACGGTAAAACAGGCGGTCACGGACACTATGATTCACTTCAGCTTGGTATTGATGCCTATGGCTTCAACTTTACTCCCGACCTCGGATATCCCGAAACTGCAGGCTATGAACCAAACCGCTTCCAGTGGGTTTCAAACACACTTGCCCACAACACCGTTGTTGTTGATGAAAACTGGCAGAGTGCAACAAACTGTGCGCATCCTCTCCATTTCGATTCCACAACACGTGTTAAGCTCTTTGATATAGACCAGCCCAAGGTATATCCGAAAACTGATATTTACCGAAGAACGGCAGTTACCATTGAAGCTTCCGAAAAGGATGCGTATACTATCGACTTCTTCCGCATAAAAGGCGGAAATGAGCATACATACAGCTTCCACACACAGAGCTATATGGGCTATACCGTTGACGGTCTCAATCTCGTTCCTCAGGTGGACGATGACGGAAATTATGTAGGTTCATATGCCGGTGCAGATGTACCATACGGTCCCGACCCGAATACCGTTGCAGGAACATCTGCTCTTGACCCGGCATATCCGAGAGGATATACTTGGCTTGAAAACGTAAATAGTGCAGAGAATATTGAGGACGGAACCTTTACCGTAAACTTCAAGCAGACTGACTTTAACAAAGCTGTTTCTGACTCAAAGGGACTTAATCTCAAGTTCTTCGCACTCAACGACTGGACACCCACAGGCGTTGGTCTCACAACCGGTTATGCTCCGAGAACAGTAAACAATAAGAACATTCCCGGTCTTGACTATATGCTTATCCACCGCGAAAACAACGAGTCAGAGCTTGACACTCTCTACACCTCTCTCATCGAGCCATACAAGGGCGAGGAATATATTTCCTCTGCAACATATCTCAACACCACAGTTAAAGAAGGCTACGAGAGCACAGATGATGTTGTGAAGGCAGTCAAAGTTTCTCTCAAATCCGGTCGCACCGATTATGTTGTATATGCCACAAACAACGAAGTTATCTACAACATCACAGACGGTGAGGTCAGCTTTGACTTCCGTGGCTTTGTCGGCGTTTACAGCGTAAATAGTGAGGGAAAGAACATCTATAGCTATGTAAACGACGGCGACATCATCGGAAATATCTCAACGGAACGGGAATACACAGGTCAGGTGGTTGCCTTCACCAAGGAATTCACCGACAAGAACACTGTTACAGTCAAATTTGACAACGATGTTGATGTTTCCAACCTTCCGGGAAGATACATCTACATTGAGCCCACAGGTTCCCTGAATGCATCTTACAAAATCCTCGGTGCAACACAAGAAGGCAACAACGTTGTTCTTGACCTCGGCGATGTAAGTCTTGTTTCGGGATTCCTCAACAACAGCAACTTAAGTCTCGGTTATACCTACAACATTGCCGAGAAAAAGGCATTCTCCATTCCCCTTTCCTATGTAGCGGATGATGCACCCGTTTTTGATGAAGTAGCAAAGAATCTCACAGCAGGTGCAGGAAGCCTTATGACAATGGTAGTAACTGCCGAAAGTGTCTCCGGCGATGCTGTTGAGTATGTTCTCAAAACTGCACCGAGAGGTGCCGGCATTGATTCCGAAACCGGAAAGATTACCTGGAAACCTTCATCGGCTCAGGTGGGAGAAAACGGATTTGTGGTTGCCGCAATTGATAAGGACGGAAGAGAAAGCACAACCTCCTTTGAAGTGACAGTCTATGGTTCAACCTCCGGTGGTTCCGGTGGCGGAAGCGGAAGCGGTGGCACGGGCTCCGGTAGCAGTAGTGGCAACGGAGGCACAGGCACACCGTCCGTACCTTCCAATGATAAGGAAGATAATGATAAACCTTCAACCAATGTTCCCGATGCTCCGTCAACAGACGGCAGCAAAGACGATGTGCGTTTTGTTGACCTCGGAAATCACGCTTGGGCAGAGGATGCCATCAATGCTCTTGCGGATGCAGGTATTATCAAAGGAACATCCGAAGACACTTTCTCACCTGCAAAGAACATAACAAGAGCAGACTTTGCAATTTTACTTGTTCGTGCCTTTGAAAAGACAAGCGACAACACGGAAAACTTCGCGGACGTAGATGCAAGTGATTACTTTGCAAAGGAACTTGCAATCGCAAGAAACACAGGTCTTGTCGGCGGTATCGGCAACAACAAATTTGCACCCCGTGAAAGTATCAAGAGATGCGATATGATGCTTATGGTATATCGTGTGCTCAAGTCAGAGGGTGTTGAATTTGAAATCGGTGATGTGGATATGCCGGACATCGGTGATGTTCCCGAATATGCAAAGGATGCGGTATCAGCACTTATCGGTGCAGGACTTGTAAATGGCAAAAACGGCAAAATCGCACCAAATGACAACACAACACGAGCAGAAGTTGCAGTTCTCTTAAAGAGAGTTCTTGACTTTGCCGCAAACAAATAATAAAATATTGTAGGGGATGAGATTTCATCCCCTACAGCTCTATACGGAGGAATTTTTAATATGAAAATTGCCATAATGACCGATCTGGAAGGCGTTGCCGGTGTCGTCAATCAAAAGGATTGGATACATCCCGACAGCGTTTATTACGAACAGGGAAAAATCCTTCTCACAGAAGAGGTCAATGCCGCTATCCGTGGGTTCTTTGATGCCGGTGCCGATGAAATTGTAGTAATTGACGGTCACGGCTACGGTGCCATAAACACTCTTCTTCTCGACAAGCGTGCCCTCTATTCAAGAGGCTGGGGTGTTCCCTATCAGTTTGGACTCAATGATAACTTCGATGCAATCGCCTGGATTGGACAGCACGCAAAGGCAGGCACAATGGAATCTCATATCTCCCACACGGGAAATTTCGGAGTCTTAGAAAAACGAATCAACGGAATATCCATTGGTGAATACGGGCAATATACCATGATTTCAGGCTTCTACGGTGTCCGCACAATATTTGCATCGGGAGAGCGTGCTCTCACAAAGGAAGTAAAATCACTCACGCCGTGGGTTCACACAGTCGAAGTAAAATACGGAGTAACCCGTGACAACGGTGCAAACTGTACTGCGGAAGAATATGCCGATCACAATCTCGGAGCAGTCCATGTTCATCCCGAAGTTGCGAGGGAACGAATATACAAAGGTGCAAAAGAAGCACTTCTTGATTTCATCGCAAACCGGGAAAAGTTTGAGATTTTCTGTCCCAAACCTCCATATATTCAGGAAATGTGGCTTCGCAAATCAGAAAACCGTCCTGCACAAAAGTGGATAAACCGTCACGATACGGATATTGTCAAAATGTGCTCCTCCGAGCCTGAAATTCTCGCCGAGGGAAAATACGAAGCACCTTATATCTTCAAAACTCTCGACGATTGATATTCACACAAAAAGTCTTGCAATAAAATTGAATAAAAAGCAAGCAGTTATCCCGAACAAAGTCGGAAGTATGAATGCAACAACAGTCCATTTCATACTTCCGCTTTCTTTTTTTATGGTCATAAGAGTGGTTGCACAGGGCCAATGCATAAGTGAGAAAAGCATCACGCACACAGCTCGTATCCAATCCCAACCGTTAGCTTTCAGCAACGTATAAAGGGATGCAAGACTTTCCGCCTCGGATAATGTTTTTGAAGAAGAATATGCCATAATAATCAGCGGAAGCATAATTTCGTTTGCAGGAAGACTGAGTATGAATGCCATAAGAATTATGCCGTCAAGACCTATCATTTTCCCAAACGGTTCAAGAAACTGTGAACATATGCCGAGAAGTGTTTCATTGCCTATCGAAACATTTGCCATTATCCATATCACAAATCCTGCAGGTATCGCCGCCTTGACTGCCCTCGCAAGAACAAACAGAGTTCGGTCAAAAACAGATCGGACAATCACCTTCCATATCTGCGGTCGTCTGTATGATGGCAGTTCGAGAACAAAGGATGAGGGCATTCCGCGAAGAAGAGTCCCCGACAAAAGCTTTGATGCGCCAAAAGAGGCAAATATACCGACAACTATCACAAGAGTAAGTATCATCGCAGATGTTATTGAGGATAATGTATTTTTTGACACGCCTGCAAAAAACATTGTTATAATGGCGATAAGAGCCGGGAATCTTCCGTTGCACGGAACAAAACTGTTTGTTATCATCGCTATCAGCCTTTCCCTCGGCGAGTCTATTATTCTGCACCCGGTAACTCCCACCGCATTACAACCAAAACCCATACACATAGTGAGACTCTGCTTCCCGCAGGCATTGCACTTTTTAAACACGCGATCAAGATTGAAAGCAATTCTCGGAAGGTATCCAAAATCCTCAAGCAAAGTAAACAGCGGAAAGAAAATTGCCATAGGCGGAAGCATAACGGCAACTACCCAGGAAAGGACTCTCCACATACCTTCCGTCAGAGGTTTAGCTATCCACAACGGCACATCAAGCATTCGTAACAATTCGCCAAAAGGTGCTTCTAAACCCGACAGGTATTTTGATAAAATTTCCGATATGAAATTTGCACCTTCGATAGTCAACCAGAAAATTCCCGAAAGAAAAAGGAGCATAACGCAAAAACCCGTCAAACGCCCCGTGAATATCCTGTCCAGAATACGCTCTTTTCTTGTATATCCGCTTTTATTTCCTCTCATTATTCTGCCGCATATTCTCTCTGCAGTTTTGACAAGTGCCTCTGCTGTAACGTCCTCAAAACTTTCCTCGCAAAATTCACTTTTTGCTTTATGAAGTATTCTTTTGATTTCCTCATCAGCTTTAGGATTGATTCCGTATTTTTTCTCAAAGGAATCAATGAAGCTTTTATCCTCACACAGAAGTCTTATTGCGCAAAACCTTCTCGCCTTTGAAATTCCCATTTTTTCAAGACATCCGCAGATTTGTTCTATATATTTTTCTGCCGATTCGCCATAATTTACCTTGAATGTCTCTCCCGCCTTTTTCTTCACGGCGATTTCCGGAATTTTTTCAAGACCTTTGCCGCTTCTTGCCTCAGTTCTGAGCACGCTTATTCCCAAAAGCTTTTCCAAAGCAAGTGCATCTGTCTCAATGCCTTTCTTTTCCGCTTCATCTATGAGATTTATACACACAACAGTTCTGTCTGTGATTTCCAATGTCTGTAAAACAAGGTTCATATTTCTTTCAAGACACGTTGCATCACACACCACAACAACTGCATCAAGTTCTTCAAAACATAGAAAATCCCGTGTCACTCCCTCTTCTGCAGTTCCGGCAGAATAGGAATATGTACCCGGAAGGTCAATCAGCATATATTTCTTATCTTCTGTTTTATAATATCCACAGGCATTTGAGACTGTTTTTCCCGACCAATTCCCGGTATGCTGATGCATACCGGTAAGCCCATTGAACAAAGTGCTCTTTCCCACATTGGGATTGCCCGTGAGGGCAATAATTCCGCATATTTCATTTTCCTGATTTGTTTTCTTTGATTGCATCATAACACCTCAACCTCAATCAGCTTTGTTTCATCACTCCTCAATGCTATAACCGTTCCTTTTACAAGAAATGCCGTGGGATCTCCCAACGGACTTTTCATAAGACATTCCATTTCTGTTCCGCAAATTATCCCAAAATCCTGTAAACGCCTTTTCATTTCCTTTGGAAGAGAAATTTTCAATATTCTGCATAATTCGCCACGCTTCATATCCGAAAGAAAAGTTTGACTTCTCACAACTCACCAACTCCAAAACCGGCATTATCCTTTCCACAATATGCAGATAAGGAATTCTTTGTTACATACAAAAAAGACTGTGGCAGACATAAAACCACAGTCTTTTTGAAAACTAAATTATTTATTCTCCGATATATTTTGGCAATTTATTGATTTTATCAAGTGAAACCCAATCGGCATCATCATATATCAAAATATGGTCATCATAAATAACGCCGATTTCTTTTAATGTATTGTAAATGGGTTTTACTATCCTCAAATCCGAAATATATCCATCGTCTCTTGATTTGTCGGACTTGTGAGCTACTATTACTCTTGATGCATTTGAAGAAACAACATAGTCAATTACTTTTGTTTCATATTTCTTTTGAGACCTCTCTATGCTATCAACAACAATGTCGCTCGAAATATACTTCAGCGTTGCATCAAAACAAATCACCGCAATAGAGTCTTCTCCACTCTTCCTGATACGATCCTGCAAGAAATCAATGAGTTCCGCTCTGCTCTCAAATGTTCCTCCATTTTCTGCCCTGCACTTGCAATATCTGGCATAAAAATTCGGAAGTGCAGTAATGTATGCACTCACAGAAGGTCCAACACCTTTTATCTTTTCAAGTTCTTCCGGCGATGCATCAATGACATTTGCAAAACTGCCAAATTCGCGAATGAGAGTTCTTGCCAAATCGCTTGTATCCTTTCGCACAATCACTCCGTGCAACAATTTTTCAAGCACCGCATATTCAGGTATATTATCAATATTCTCATTTTCGAAACGGTCGCGATATCTTCCACGATGTCCTTCAGCCATCTCAAAAACCTCTTTATCCGATATTTTCTTTTATTATAAACACTTATCTTGCAAGAAGCTTCTCCGCATTTCCTCGAGAAACCTTATAATATGCATCATAAGAAATCTTGCCCTGCTTTACTCCTTCATCAAGGAACTCTGCAAGATACAACATAGATTCACGGCTTCCAAATGAATTCATATTGTTCGGGTCGCATATATCCGTACCATAGAAAAGTCTGTCCTGGAATTCTTCGATAAACGCATAGCCGAATTCAGGGTCTCTTGTTACTGCACGGCAGCCGCTTCCTGCAGACAAGTCACCGCAAAGATTGGGATACTTTCTCATAAGCTCAACCACACGTCCGCCCGGAACAACAGGACCGAGAGGATAGCCGTGATAAGTTTCTTCGGTTATATCTCCCGAAATATGAGACCACCAACGCTGCGAATGAGCGAGGAACTTAAGATTAGGAAATTCCTTAAGTGTTTTCTCAAGACGCGGAAGTCCGAACTCATCAATAAGACCGTAATCTCCGTTTGTATGTCCCACATGGAAGATAACAGGCATATCACAAGCCTCGGCGTGTCTGAAAAGGTTCCAGACGCGAGGATCATCAAACCATATATTTGAGAGAATCTCACCGATTCCCTTTGCGCCAATGGATTTATAGTAATTCAGTATGTATGAAAAATCAGTTTCAGGAGAATTGCTACCCTGTCTGGGATCAACGCCACAGAACCAAGCAAAGCTCTCGGGATACTTTTCGACTATATCGTGAATCTCACGGTTAGTGTTTACTTCAAGAGACTGTTCTGCCTTGAAAATCGGAGAAATAACAGCCTTTTCGATTCCGATAAGCTTATACGCTTCAATAAGCTCTTCGGGGAGACAAAAGGTATTTCCGGTATTTGGACGAACAATTCCGCGGCTTGAAATTGTGTGACAATGAATATCAATTTTTTTAACAAGTTGCATATCCTGAAACCTCTTCCGTTAAATATATTTTAAGACGTGTTCATTATAACAAACGCCAAAAAGCTTGTCAAGGAAACGAAGAAAGAAATGGGATAAAAAAAGAAACGAGACATCCTTTCGGATGTCTCGTTTCTTGGTCGAGATGACAGGACTTGAATGTGTTAAAAATACAGGAGTTGCAAGGGGTAGCGTATTATTGACAATTCAAATACAACTTGACACCGCTTTTTTAAGTATTATACACTCAAAAATCAAACGCATTGAGCTTTATTGCCGTCTCTTCTTTGCGTTCGTTCCTGATGTGCGTGTATATCTGTCGGGTAAGGTTTATATCGCTGTGTCCCATAAGTTCCTGAGCATCTTTCACATCAACGCCCGCTTCAAAAAGCATTGTTGCGTATGCGTGCCGGAGCTGATGCGCGGTCAGATGCACATTGTATCTCTCACGGTACTTTATCCACTGCGTCCGAAGCTCACGCTTTGTATAAGGTTCTTCCCTATCGTTGCAAAAGATATATCCGTTTCTTCGTTTGGGAAGCTTCTCATCCAGGCGGTCAAGAAGTATTACCTTGCGTTCCGAGTTTACCGTCTTTGTCCGGTTCTCGATAACAGGAGAGTTACCGTTATGTATCAAGTGCTTATTTACGGTTATAAGCTTGTTCGTTCTGTCTATGTCCGCATAAGTCAAAGCAAGAGCTTCAGATATACGCAAACCTGTATAGAGCAGGAAGTACGGCAGAAGGTCAAAGCCGTCATAATGGCTGCTTACTTCTTTTATTTCTTCCGTTGTCGGCATCTTCCGGGGTGAACTTGGCAGATTGTGCGGCAGTCTGATAACAGATACCGGGTTTACTGTTGTATGTCCGTTAAGTATTGCAAAGTTAAAAATCATATTCAGTATGTTCTTATGTGCCGCAATGGTCTGTTTATAATATCCGCGCGCAATAAGATACTTTATAAAGCGGTTTATATCCAATGCCGAAATCTTTGTTATGTCCTTATTGTCGGCGAAGTATTCGATGATCCGATTGTATGCGCCGCGTGTATTCTTCCGATAGTTCACATCTGACACACGTTCCCTGTATTCTGTGTCCCATTCATCGGCAATAACCGGAAAGGAACGTCTGCGCTTTTCTTTCTCCCGGAACGCAAGCAGCTGCTTATCAAAATCTCTCGTTGCTTCCTTTTCGGTCTTTGCGGAGCTGTAAAAGTATTTCTTTTCACCGCTTGAAAGCGTGATAACTTTTACAAATCGCCCGTCTTTTCGTCTTGTCATTTTGTTATACCGTCCTTTTGTATTGATTTTTTAGGCGCGGTATGATAAAATAACACTTGATTTAGGTGAGGTTATCTTATAGCCGCGCCTCATATGCTCATTGGTGGTTGCAACACCTTTGAGCCGTCCCGTTTCGGTCTCCCAACCGAAGCGGGATTTTTTTATTTTGTTACGTTCTGTTACATAGTCGCTCATCAGAACGAGTGAGATTATATATCAAGCCCGAAAATTGCGTTGTTATATAAAAACTCTTTAAGCTTTTCGCCCTTGCCTGTGTTGTAATACTCAAGCAACAGCGTATTAAACTCAAACATGAATTTATCCGTTATCGTGAGAACGCCTGCACCTTCGGATATAAGGACCTTGTTTGCAAGGGTCAAGCTTGTGCGCTTATTCCCGTCCCAGAAGAGTTGAGAACGTGCGCCCCACAGGAAGATATCAAGAGCTTTTTCCGTGCCGGTGATGTTCCGGCTCATAATCTCCTGCAGCTCCCGCTCTGCTTCTTCATAGTTCGGGACAGGTGGGATATAGTCTGTGCCGGAGATTCCGACACGGCCCGTGCGGAGCTTGCCCCACTCAAAAGCTTCATTCCGTGCGATATACTCATTGAGCTTGCACATATACGCAAGTGTTACCGGTTCTGATGCGGAGCTTATAAGATATTTCCATGCATCACGCATATTCAGGATAGCCTGTATATCATCAAGCTGCACATCGGGAACGTTCACGCCCTCGAGGATTGTTTTGGTCTGCGGAAATGTAACGTTTCTGTTTTCCATTCTCATACCGCAGTACACGTTTTCATCCCAACGTTTTTTTGCAAGAAATAAGCTCTGCTGTGGCGTGAGGTTGTATTTATCGGGGTATTTTGTCATTGTTCACATTCCTTTATTCTCTCCCGCTTCCGGGGAAGTATATTATAATCACATACACGATACCGTGCAGCGGAAGTATCAGCTTTATTTTAAGATAGTGGTTTTCCTTTTCTTTCCGGTGATGTTCTCCAGCTCCCGGGCTATGTCTTTTGAAACTTCATCGGGAAGCGGGCGCGGTTCGGTATACTTCGGATTTTCTGATAAGTCGGTGATATATTCATCGGCTTTTTTTCGTCCTGTGGCGTTTAGCTTGCGGACTTTCTGCAGAAGCTTTTCCTCTGTTGGGGAAGGAGCTTCTTTTTTTATACTCACCACATCCTGAAAAATAAAATTAGGCTCTACTTCTAACACCTCGAAAAGCTTGTATAAAACAACTTCTTTCGGGTGGCTTATATCGTTTTCATAATTTGCAATAGCAGAAGCAGTCACACCTATAAGCTTTGCAAGTTCATCCTGTTTCAGATTTCTGCTCTGTCGTGCTTCTCTCAAGCGTTTTCCTATTCCCATAACTTTCACCTCGCAAATATACGATAACACTTTAATCTCCGTATGTCAAGAGAAAAATATCAAGAAACTTGTATAAAAGTATTGACTTGTCAAATATCTTGTGATAACATTGTCTTACATCAAGAAACTTGAGGTAGGTGATAAAAATGTCAATTTCACAGGTCGCTATCAATGCAAAAAAGATTATTGAGCAAAAAGGATTAAAGCAAAAATCTGTTGCGGAACGAATGGGATTATCTGAAAATCAGATGTCCGCACTCTTGAACGGTCGCAAGGTGATAGACAGCGAGATTATAACTTCGTTGTGTGCTGCTTTAAATTCGGAACCAAACGAACTCTTTGAACCAACAGACCAATAACAGAAAGGCGGTGAAACCAATGGAGAAGATAACGCTTGCAAACCTTGAAGATACTCTCGCACAGATTGAGTGGATAGGTCAGACGATGTGCGCCCTGGATAATTCACTCCGGGGCGGTTCGGACCTCTGTTCTAATGCTTTGTATTTTCCGGTGCAGCAGCTTGTTGTATTGACCGAGACTGCACAGAAGCTTTGCTCGGAGCTTAAAGAACAAATGAAAGGAGAAACGTAAGTATGAGAAAGATAACTGATTCAGATCTGACGGACTTATATAACGACCTCTGCGACGTCCGGGACAACTTCACGGCATTAGAGTTTGCTTATTCCGAAATGGGTATCAATTTTTCACGGGCTTTGGCAATTCCGGTGGATAGGTTCAGGGAGCTGTGCGAGATATTCCGAAAAATGATAACACAAGAGAAAGGAGCGTGTGCGGATGAGTGAGAAAGCAACAGATGCAATTCATACCCTTGCGGAATTATCTTCAGACCTTAACGCACTGTACAACACTTTTTCGGCAATATCAAATGCGCTCGAAAAGGATGTTGACGTTCTTCCTTTGGCGTTGTTCTGTCCGTGCAAGATGCTTGATGAGCTTGCACGGAACTTCGACGCACAGGTGGACATCTTGTTTGAAGAAATGAAGAAAGGAGCGTGTGCAAATGGGTGAGAAGATGATCCGAATAGATCTAATTAAGAACCTGCAAGAGGTACTTTCAAGTATTGAGGACACAAGTCAGGAGCTTTTTGCCCTCGATGATGAAGTCGCCCAGGGTGCAGAGCTTGACAATGCTGCTTTATTTTATGCAGCATTGAGTATTTCGGCGGATATTGAGAAAGCAAAGCGTATTGTTTATAAGCTCAAAGTATTTCAGAGAAAGAAAGAGCCACAAAACGCCCACGCAGAAGAAAACCACGTGGGAAGAGATGCCAAAAACACCAGGAAGGTGTAAAGATACATACCCGAAAAGAAAAAACGCCGTAAAAACGGCGAAATGAGAAAGGAGTAAAAGACGATGGGAAACGAGTTGAAGTCTTACCGGGACAACCTTGAACGGATAAAAGCGCAGTTCCCGGATAAGGAGATACTTACCACAGGCGAGGTTATCAAGTTCACAGGGCTTTCACGGCCGACCGTGCGGAAGCTCTTCACGATTGAGAATAACTTTATATCAGTCGCAACACTTGCAAGGGAGATGAGTGCGCTATGACCTTTATGCAATGCTTTATAAAGCTTCTTCCCTATGCAATCGGGCTTTGTTCGCTGTTCGGAATAATATACCCGATTTCTATGATTATTTTATACAAACTTTCGGGAAGCGGGATTTCTATCCGTGAGATACTGCGGAGGATATGAGCCTATGATTTATAACACATGTCCACATTGCGGCGCAAACCTTGACCCCGGGGAGAAATGCGAGTGCTCCGAACAAAAGAAAAGAGCCATTACCGAGGAAGCGGTAACAGCTCAAATGCAAAATAGCCCCGGAAAGAACTATCAGCAGTTATATTTTATCAACTTTTAAGGAATTTTTCAAGAGTTGATGAAGCTTTTCTTTCTTAAAAAGGTGAATGAGCCGACAAACAGATTAACGTTCCGGCAGAACCTTATCACATTGTCTCCTTGAGAAGCCACGGCATAAACCAAGAAAACGCCGACCAACGAAACCGCGGCGCACTGCATCCCGATTTTCAGTCCCGTCCGAAGTCCCGGAACCGACAGAAGATACCGATGCGAGCCGCCGCCCTTTTCAGGTGTCCACGTCTGTACTGCTTTATGCCGCCGCTTCAGAATTCGGCGAACCCTCGCCGAACGTTCGCCCCCGAATAAGAAAGAATAGAAGAGAATAGAAAAAGAAGTTTAAAACGCGCGTGCGCGCGAGGAAGGAAAACAAAATGCCCCGGAAGAGAATGATAAGCCCTGAACTATGGAGTTCCGAGGGCTTCGGGAACTTGTCTACTTTTGCAAAGGTTGTGTATATCGGACTTATATCCTCAGCTGATGATGAAGGGCGCGGAAGGTGCAAGCCGTCTCTTCTTCGTTCTACTCTGTTCCCATATGATGAACGCCTGAGAACGTCCGATATAGACCGCGCTTTGGAAGAGATAGAACAGCATACCTCTACAATGCTTTATACCTATGACGGTCAGAGATATTATTTTCTACGCAACTGGAAGAAGTGGCAGAAGATAGACAAGCCTTCACGGTCACAGATTCCACCGCCACCGGGAGAGGATCCTCGAGAACCGGAACAGGAAGAAAAAGAAAATTCACAACAACAAGTGAAGCGGGATTCAGAGTACCACCGCGCCGATGAAGAGGCTGCAGCTGTACTTCGTGCGCTGAATAATGCAAAACGCACAGAGAAGGAACAGCTCACAGCCGAGGACTGGAAAAGAAAGCTTTTGAAACGGGAGTGATATCGAAAATGTTGAAAAATGTTGAGTCTTTCGCGCAGAGGCGCGTACGCGCACGCACGCGCGAGAGACAGAAACACAATATTACACCACTGCACCACATAGAAAGGAGCTGAAACATATGTCTCTTGATGTACGGCGGTTCACCGTATCGGTAACGCCGGAACTTGACCGCAGGCTTGATGATCTGAAGCGTTCTCGATACTGGCACACCACACAAAGCGAAATGATACGTGACCTTATTTCTCTCGGGTTACTTCACTTTGAAGGATACACGGAAGAAACAAAAGAGACGGCAACGCCCGAAGTCCCGGAAGCGTAACCGTCTGCACAAACTTGTGATTTTATTATATCCCGCTTCTCCGAATGTGTCAATTTCATTTTCGGAGATTGGCGCGATTTCATAAAAAGGGATGGGAAATGTAGTGGATTACAGAGAACTTGCTATTGATGAGCTAAAGAAGCTAAAACAATATTATGCAGCAGAAAAGATTATAAAATCACGGATTACTGAGCTTGATGCATGTCTTAAATCAATCGGTGGTAAAACAAGAGGAGCATCAACAAAAGACGGCGGAGGAAATGAGACGGAAAACAAGTGGGTAAACATCATTTCAAACATAAGCGATGAGGAAGAAAGGCTTAAAAGAGTTACTTGTGCAATAAAGCGTGTGGACCTGGCACTTTCTGCTGTTTCCGATGAAGAGGCAAAGTTTTTAAGATGGGCATATGTAGAAGGTGCTGGGATTGATAACTTTGCCCAAACAGAGCATATGGGAACAAGAATAGTGTACCGACTGCGTAAACGTGCTCTCATAAACTTTGCCCGGGCGTTTTTCGGTGCTGTTGTCACTTGAAGCAAGTTGACCAACTTTTGACCAACAAAACGGTTGTCAAATACTTAAAAATGCTTTAAACCGTTTCACGTATAAACAAAGAAAAAACCGCACAACCAAGCTATTTTTCGCCTGTTGTACGGTTTTATAAAAATGGTCGAGATGACAGGACTTGAACCTGCGGCCTCTGCGTCCCGAACGCAGCGCTCTACCAAACTGAGCCACATCTCGATTTAACCACTTAATTATACACATCGCACGTATGTTTGTCAAGTCTTTTTTATCAAAATTTAAATTTTACCATACAGAAATTACAACTTATATAAAATCTTAAACCGGTCAAAAGACTGATGACAAACGAAGCAGGAGGTGAATTTCAAATGGCAATCATACCGAACGCACAGGAAGCTCTTGACAAGTTCAAGATGAAAGCTGCATCGGAAGTCGGCGTAAACCTCAAGCAGGATTACAACGGTGATCTTACTTCCCGTCAGGAGGTTCTATCGGTGGACAAATGGTTAAGAACATCTATCCTGTAAGAACTATGAAATACCCGTGACAATCGTACATCAGACAGACATATACTGAAAATCGGGTATGAATATAGGATAGTTATTTAAATGATTTACGCATAGTTTTCAAAGCTGTGCGTAGATTTTTTAGAAAATTTAATTTTGTTGTTGTATTTTACTTAAAATTACGATACAATAATTACATCAGATATTAAAGGAGGTTTTTATATGCCAAATATCAGACCTGTTTCGGATTTAAGAAACTATGCAGAAGTGTTAAAAGAAATTTCATTTGAAGAGCCGGTATTTCTTACAAAAAACGGCAGAGGTCGTTATGTCATTGTCGATATGGAAGAATACGAAAAAACAAAAGCTATTATTAAACTTATGGGCAAACTTGCCGAAGCTGAAAAATCAGCAAAAGAAAACGGATGGTTATCTAATGATGATGTAAAAGCTACTTTGGGGGTATAATGATGAAAATTCGAGTTACCCCTACTGCATTAAACGATTTAAAAGAAATTAAATCTTATATCGAAAATGATTTGTCAAATCCCATAGCTGCAAATAATGTAATTAAACGTATCATTGAAGATTATAGCCGCTTGGAAATTTCTCCCCATATGGGATCGTCATTATCGACAAAAGTATCTTTTGATACTGATTACCGTTTTATAGTCAGTGGTAATTATCTTGTATTCTATAAAGCCGATGATGAATATGTTTCTATCTATCGAGTGCTTTACGGGCGAAGAGATTATCTTAAAATCATTTTTGATGACATAGAATTGAATGACGAAGAATAACAAAATCCCTCAAGGAACGCAATGCTCCCTGAGGGATTTAACTTTCTATTTATTCTTTGCATTATGGCACTTTTCATATATAAGATTGGTCATCTTGTTTTTTCTTTTTCAGTAATTATGCCTTTTTCAAACAGAATTTTATTAAAATAGCTGAGCCATATTTCATTAGCATTTATATTCAGTTAGACACGCCTCCCTTATGGGATATTGTGTTCAACGCAGTAAATTTTATACATAAAGTCAAAGACTAATTATCAAGTGAATTGTCGCAGGTTTAATTAAAAAGTTTTTGCAGATAGTTTCAATATATAATCTCCTTACATAACATAAATAGTTGTGGCGTATATATGCAGGTAATCAGCTTTATGAAAAAACATCTATAAAGCCTTATATATCAATGCTTTTTCGACTTCTTAATAATTTTATTTTTAGTAGTTTTATACTGATCATTTTGAAAAACAGTCAGTAGTTCTTGATTTAATTTCAGAAATGATAGTCTCTAAATCAGCTTTTTTAAAGTATTCAATCTTGCGATGCTTTTTAAAGTTATAAGTTTTGTTTTTTGTCTATTCTTCATTTAAACCAATCAACATCATTTACATTTTATCAAAATTTAAATTTTACCATACAGAAATTACAACTTATATAAAATCTTAAATTGACCAAAATACTAATGACAAATGAAACAGGAGGTGAATTTCAAATGGCAATCGTACCGAACGCACAGGAAGCTCTTGACAAGTTCAAGATGGAAGCTGCATCGGAAGTCGGCGTAAACCTCAAGCAGGGTTACAACGGTGATCTTACTTCTCGTCAGGCAGGTTCTATCGGTGGACAGATGGTCAAGAAGATGATCATGTCTTATGAGCAGAACTTAAGCAAGTAACGTAAATCATCAATAAAGAGAGGCTGTTGCATTTTGATTTTATTAAATCGGAGTGCAACAGCTTTTTCATTGAAAATGCACTTAATTTTTCGGTTATAGTTGACTAATTCATTGTTTTTTTATATAATTAGTACATAGATTTATTTTTGAAAAAACTAATACGGAGGTTTTTTATGAACAACCCTTCTGAAGCATATAAGCTCAATTCCCTTATAACCGAAGAGGAAAGCAAAATCGAAAAACTCTACACAGAACTGGGAAAAATGTATTTCCATTCTCACATCGACTGCTACGAGGAAACTTTTGCGACTCTGATGTCAGAAATTTCTCTGTCTTTTGAAAATATACAGAAATACGAGGAACAGATTGTAGTTGCAAACGGAAATGTCATTTGTCCGGAATGCAAAGCAGTATCTCCTGCGGGTACGCAGTTCTGCACTTCCTGCGGCAAGTCCTTTTCTGAATCCCCTCAACCCAAACAGAATGCATGTCCCAAATGTGGTGCTCTGCTCGTTCCCGGATCGCAATTTTGTACCGGTTGCGGAAAGAAAATTTCTCCTGCCGACAAAACAACAACTGTAGCATCCGTTGTTTCAATCTGTCACAAATGCGGCAAAACTCTTCCTTATGGGACAAAGTTCTGCACTTTCTGTGGTGCTGTAATCAGCTCCGACCCTTCGTCGCCTTCCGCTGCCATGGCATCAGTCGTTCATACTTGCAGCAAATGTGGAATTCCGCTTGACTATGGAACAAAATTCTGCACTTCTTGCGGTGCAAAAGTTGAAGATCCCGATACAACACCGGTCTCCCCTATTCCTGTTTCAAACGCAAATCCATCTATTCTCTTTTGTCAAAAGTGTGGCGAATCTCTTGAACCGGGTTCAAAATTCTGCACCTCTTGCGGCACAAAGCAAGACTGATATTACATAAAACAATAATCAAGAACAAGCAGGCAAAAATTTATACTTTGCCTGCTTGTTCTTTAATTGAAAATATTTTCAAGGTCTGACGGCAATGACGAAACTATATCAATCTCGCCCTGTTCAAAAGGAAGCTTCATATGAAGTCTGTGCGAGTGAAGGGCGCATCTGTTCTGAAGATCAGGATGTTCCTTTCCATACAGGAAATCACCGACCAGCGGATGACCGATATATGCCATGTGCACACGTATCTGGTGAGTCCGCCCGGTTATCGGTCTCACCTTCACGAGAGATTTCCCATTTCGTTTTTCAACCACTTCATATTCAGTTTTTGCAAAATCCCCATCGTCACGCACTTCACGTTCAATTACGGATCCGTCACGTCTGCCAATGGGTGCTGTTATCACTCCACTTTCACATTCGGGTTCACCCTCGACTATCGCAAGATACTCCCTGAAAAAGTTTCCCGAATGAAGAAGTCTTGCGGCAAAAGTGTGAGAATATGCATTTTTTGCAATCGCCATAACTCCGGAAACGCCTCTGTCAAGTCGGTTTATGGGACGGAAAACAAACTTTTTGCCTTGAGAAGTGTAATACCACATAACAATATTTCCAAGAGAAGTCAGATAATGACCATGGGAAGGATGCACCGCTATATCCGCAGGTTTATTGACCACAAGGATGTCCTCATTCTCAAATTTTATATCAAGCTCACCCTCGGTTGGCACAACGCTGTCGGACCCTTTTTCTTCAGGTTCGATTATTACCTCAATACTGTCTCCGATGTGTGCCCTGTCAATGGTGTATACGCTTTTCCCATTTAAGAGAATCCCGTTTTCAATACGTTTCATACGCCGCAGAAGCATCTCCGATACTCCGAAACGGTATTTGAGAATTTCCGAAAGCTTTTTGCCATCGTCCTTTTCATCGGCAATATGATAAAGCTTACGGTTCATTGAAGCGGCTCCCTTCACGTCGCAGGAATGCACCTACCGGAGTTTTTCCGGGAAGTTTTACTCTCACACGTATCTTTGCCTGGCCTGCCGATTCTATCTCCTTGCCGTCAAGAGTTACCATTTTTTCAAATGTGACCTTCTGCGGTTGAGCTTTCGGCTGCATAAGCTCATATTCCACGCCACGGACAAATTTGTTTTTCTGCTCAATTATTGCATTTCCCTCATCATCACATTCCACGACAGTTGCTACAACATCCCATGTGCGGATATAATTTGAAGTTTCAGGTCTCTGGATAAACTTTTCGCCAAAATAGAAGCCTGTACAATACTGACGATGGCTTACCTTATCTGCCTCAACTGTCCAAAAACCATCACGTTGCCACGTTTCGGGACTTCTTACATATTCGTCTATTGCAAGGCGGTATGCATTGGTAACCGCCGCACAATAGTATGACGACTTCACTCTGCCCTCAATCTTAAAGCTGTCTATTCCTGCCTGCATAAGCTCCGGGATATATTCTATCATACACATATCCTTCGAGTTGAAGATATGCGTGCTTCTTCCATCCTCCACCACGGGAAAATACTCGCCCGGACGTTTTTCTTCCATAAGCACGTAGCTCCAGCGACAGGGCTGAGCACAGTTTCCACGATTTGCGGAACGACCTGCAAGATAATCGGAAATCATACATCTTCCGGAGTATGCCATACACATTGCGCCGTGAACAAACGCTTCAATGGCAAGCTCTTTCGGTTTTTTCTCCATTATCTCGCAAATCTCGGGAAGGCTCGTTTCTCTTGCAAGGCAGATTCTGTTTGCACCAAGCTCATACCATGCCTTTGCCGCCTCGACATTGAGAACACTTGTCTGAGTGCTCATATGTATTTCTGCCTTTGGTGCATATTTCTGTGCAAGACGCATACAGCCGAGGTCTGCAACGATAATTCCGTCAACCTTGCAATCATCAAGAAACTCAAGATATGCCGGAAGTCGTGCAATATCGTGGTTTCTCATCAAGGTGTTGCAGGTTACATATACCTTGACGTTATTTTCGTGAGCGTAAACAACAGCCTTTCGCATTTCTTCATCGGAAAAATTGGCTGATGCGGTTCGCATTCCGAAGAAAGTACCTGCAAGATATACTGCATCTGCACCATAAAGCACAGCTGCCTGCAGTTTTTCCATATCCCCCGCAGGGGAAAGTATTTCGGGTTTTTTCATAAAATTTACAACTCCGGTCAGGGATTTATTTTAGGAGTATTCTGGTGCTCCTTATATGTTTTTGAGAATTTATGCGTGCCATCTTCCTGCAAAGCGAAGAAATAATAACCGGTATCTGCAGGATAAAGGGCGGCCTCAATTGCATCGGCACCCGGGTTTGCAATCGGTCCGGGCGGAAGTCCTTCGTACTTATATGTGTTATAGTCACTTTCTATCTTCGTATCCTCAATTGTCAAAACAGTCTTACGTTCTCCGAGAACATATTGTATCGTTGCACAAGACTCAAGCTTCATTCCGTCTCTCAGACGGTTGTGGAATACTGATGAGATATTTGCCCTGTCGTCCGCCTTTGCCTCACGCTCAATAATGGAAGCGAGGGTTATGAGCTCATGCATATCCAGCTTGAGTTCTTCCATCCTTTTCTTTACATCCTCGTTGAATTTGCTGTCAAAATTCTTGAGGAATTTTTCCACAACTCGTGTCGGAGTGTCACCCACATAGAATTGATAGGTGTCGGGGAAAAGATAGCCTTCCAGTCTTGTCACTTCACCTTTGGGAAGCTTTTTCACAAAATCATATTCAAAGTCTGCATTAGCAAGAACTTCTTCAAGCTCTTCTCTTTCGCAAACTTTATTTTTCACGATCAGATCAACTATATTCTCAAGCTCCATACCTTCACTTATAGTCACGGTTACAGTTTCAAGTACTGCTTTCCTGCTTGTGACACGGCGAAGAATCGCACGATAATCCAAATCAGAATTGAGCTTATATGAACCTGCAGGGAAAACCGGCTCATCCTCCGTGAGCCACGTAAAGAATCTGAAGAGATACTCACGGTTTATAACACCGCTGTCGTCCAGAATTTCTGCCACATCTGCCGCAGTCGCATTTTCCGGAATATTTACGATTATTTCTTTACTTTCTTTATCAAGTGCAAGCAAATCATTTACCGCAGTTATAAACCACGCAGAAAGAAGCATTGAAGCACCAAAAACTATAGCTATGTATATAAAAAAGTTGCGATTTAACCTTGCCTTTTTCTTCTTTTTCGTTTTTGGAGATCTACCCTCGGAAATTCCGGAAGTTGTTTTCTTTTTGCTTTCCATTTTTCACACGCTCCTTCTGATAACTCGTTTTTCCGTCGCAATTATATCCACCGTCTGGTCATGCTCCTCACAAGGCACTTCATCAATAAGGTTTATTTCTCTGCAAAGCGCTACTTTTACTGCATTCTCAGTCTTTTGCATAAACCTGTCATAATACCCTCCACCACGACCGAGGCGATTTCCTTTTTTATCAAAGGCAACACCCGGAACAATTATTGCAGAGATATCTTTTGGATTTACTTTTTCTCCATTGTTCGGCGGTTCTGGAATCCCATATCTTCCGGGAGAAAGCTCGGAGAGAGACTTAATCTCAATTGCATCCATTTCTCCTTTTCCGTAACAAAGCGGAACACATACCCTTTTACCATCGTCCAGCATATTTGCCACTATTTCCCGTGTTTCAATTTCGTATCCCGTGCCGATATATGCAAATATACACTCAGCGTTGCATAGCTCCGGCATTTTTTTTACTTTATCCGCAATGCTTTCATACTGCTCCCTGCGTACTTCTTCATCAATGCAGGAAAGAAGGGAAAGCATTTTTTCTCTGACTTCTTTTTTATTCATAGCAAATTGCCTGCTTGATTTTGCCTGCGGTTTCTCCGTCCTTGAGAGATGCAAGAATTTCAAAAGCAAAATCAAATGCATCACCTGCGGCACGCCCCGTGATTATATCACCAAAGCGCACAACGCCCGCATTTCCCACAAACAAAGCTTTTTCAAGCTCCTCGCCGCAGGAAGGGTAGCAGGTTGCAGTCTTTCCGTCAAGAATTCCGAGTCTTGCAAGGATTATGGGTGCTGCACAGATTGCGGAGATTTTTATCCCTGCATCGTAAACTTTGCAAACAAGGTCTCTCACAGCTTCATTTTCCCAGAGATTGTCAACACCGGGCTGACCTCCGGGAATTATGAGCATTTCCATATCGGAAAGCTTTATATCAGAAAATTCAATATCCGCAACTACCTCAACACCGTGAGATGATTTGATATTCTTTCCCGAAACGCCGACGGTAGCAACATCAACTCCGCCACGACGGAGAATATCAACAGGTGCAAGTGCCTCACACATTTCAAATCCGTTTTCCAAAAGCAGGTATACCATAAAATCTTCCTCCCATTTAATTATGCATAAGATTTATATAACAACCGTTTTCCTTCTCAAAAAGAGTTTTTCCTCTCTCCGATATAGGTTTTATAACAGCTATATCCGTATCGTTCCCAACGCTTCTGACCTTGCAGGGCTTTTCAAATATTCCACATACATCGCAAGGCGAGATGTATTCCGATGCAAATTCATCTACATATACGGTTTTCTCCGACGGAGCATATGCAAGATACCCTCTGTCAAAAATGAAAAATCCACCGCCGAGAAATTCATATTCCGCAAGAAGGGTTTTCCAATCATCTGCGGAACGTTTTGCAAAAGGAATTTCCTTGCACATATTCTCATAAATTTCGTTGAGATATGGAATATCCACATCTTTTGCAAGTCTTACTTCCTTTTTCTTTCCTTCTGTTATTGTTTCCTCACAGATTCGTGTTATAACCAAAAAGCCTTTCTTTTTGTAAAATTCAAAAAGACCTTTATCCTGAGGAATAAGAGTGAGAAAATCGCAGTCACAAGCTTCCCTTTCAAGAAGCTTTCCCGCAACGCCTTTACCTCTGAATTTTTTTGAAGTTCCCACACCAAAAATATACTTTGCAGAAAAGTGCTCACCGTTTGAGGAAAATGTTCTCGGAAAGACGTGTATCATCCCGGCAAGAGCACCGTCAATTCTCATAAGCCTTGCACATTCCGCCTTATATATGTGCTCCATAAAAAAATCAACATAGTTTCCGAACTGAGGAAAGCATTCATCCCAGAGCGTTTTAACGTCCCTGAAATCTGATTTTTCAGCATAATTTTTTATCTCTTCCATACAGCACCGTATTTCTTAAGCAGAATTGCAGGGTCATATGAAAGCTTTGATTTCCGAAGTCCTTCAACCCCTGCATCATCCTCACGATTTAAGAACTCAACTTTTCCGAGAAGACTTTCTGCGAATTTTTTATTTATATACTGATATATTCCGTCAAAAGCATAATCGCCTTTTTCTATCATAACATCAACAGTATCGTGACTGATTTGTGAGCCTACGCAATATGCCTTCACCTCTCCGTCAAGCCTCACAACACCGCCAATCAGACCCAGCTCTGAAAATGAATCAAGAAGCTTTACTATCATTTCCGACTCATATCGAATATCTTCATTGTTTCCGCGAGAGATTGACATCTCCACCCATTCTTTCTGGAAAGAAACAATTTCGGGGATACTTTCCTCAGAAAGCTCTTCATAGGAAAATCTTCCTTCATAACGCTTTATAAACTTATTTACGTGATTTCTCTTCTGATGAAGTTTTTTCCCCGAAAGGGTTGCAAGAGCTTCTGTGCGATAAATATAATCAAAGCTTTTTCGTCTCTCTGTATATTCAAACTCGCCGGGAAATGCATCTTCAAGTCTGTTCTTCATTCCCTCTGTAACTGCACCGAATATTATTTCTTCTTCGGAGATGCTTTGCCTTAACTCATCAAGGGCTTTTTTTATATCATCGCCAAATGGTGTAAGATATGTGCTCTTCCCATTTCTTTCAAATTTGAAGTAAACGGTTTCATCCTTTATACATATTTTCGTATTATAAAGTGTTCTCCACAGAAACATTGTGGGAAATGAACACTCTGTGGAATTAAATCCACTTTGTCTCATTATAGGTGCTGCTTCTCTATAATCTTCCGCACACACCTCTTTAAATTCAAGCATTGTATTTTCCTTCCGACAAGACATCGGAAACCAATTTGTAAATTTCCGAATGTATTTCCTCTATTGTCTTTATTCTTTGACTTTCCGTACAAGATATTCTTTTCCAGGAGTATTTTTCCGAAAGCTCAACTGCACTTGCATAACAGGTTGCAAGGTACTTTTTGTCCTTTTCGTGAATATCTTCACTTTCCTCCCTCTTTTTCATAAGCTGCTCTGCATACTGTGGCGGCATATCAAGGAATATAACAGCATCGGGAGAAGGTAGTCCCAAAAGGTTATACTCAAAGTCAAAAAGCCAGTCGCAGAATGCTTCTCTTTCCCCTTTCGGAAGCTTTGATGCCTGATAAATGGCATTCGAGGTTGTGTATCTGTCAAGAAGCACGTTTCCGCCCTCGTCGAGATATGTTTTCCACTCACGAAGATATGATGCGGCACGGTCAACGGCAAAAAAGCTCGATGCAGTATATGCATTTACCGCGCTTACATTCTCTCCGAATTCGCCACCGAGATACATCCGCACAAGTGCCGACGATTCGCTGTCGTATCTGGGAAATGCAATTTTTCTGAAATTTACGTTTTCATCTTGAAGGCGTTTTGCTAAAAGCTCGAGCTGAGTTGACTTTCCGGAGCAGTCTGTGCCCTCTATTGTAATAAGCTTGCCTCTCATTATTTTGCCTTCTTTCTTGCCATCTTCTTTTTTTTGCGACTGTCACGCATTACTGCAAACATATATTTCGGAAGTGCCATCATTCTGCCTGCACGCTTCGGTTCTTTTATAAGTCTGTAAAACCATTCAAGACCAAGCTTTATGAATATTTTCGGTGCACGCTTTACCGTGCCGGCATAAGAATCAAGAGCACCGCCGAGTCCAAGCATAAGACGTACATTTATCTTATCCCTATTTTTCGCCATCCATTTTTCCTGTTTGGGAGCTCCCAAGCATACGAAAAGAATTTCTGCTCCGCTTGCGTTTATAGCTTCAATAACTTCATCGTCATCCTTGAAATATCCGTCACGAATACCTGAAAAATTTATTCCGGGATACTTTTCAAGAAGCTTTTCCGCCGCAAGGTCGCCGACACCGGGCTTTGCGCCGAGAAAAAACACACCTTTTCCGCTTTTTGAGGCATTCTCTAAAACTTTTTCTCCAAGCTCAACGCCTGCCACCTTCTGCTTTACGGGCGTTCCGTAAATCTTTGATGCATAAACAACACCTATACCATCGGCGATTACCATATCGGAGGCATTGAGAATATCGCTGAGTTCCTTATCTTTTGCCGCCATATATCCGATTTCCGCATTGGGAGTTACTACCATATGATTTTTCGACTCACCCAGAAACTCATCTGTAAGAGCCGCCGCTTCTTCCATTGTGACATTATTATATCCGACACCGTAGATTGATATTTTTTCGTACATATCCAAAATCCCCTCAAGGCTATTTTTTCACACATATATCATACCACATTTATCCAAAATTGAAAAGCGAAATTATAATGAATTGTAAAAAATAAAAATTCAGACTGCAGCAAAATATGTTTTGCCACAGTCTGAATTGCACTATTCAAGCTCAAACGCATCTTTTCCCAATCCGCATACGGGGCATACCCAGTCCTCGGGAACATTCTCCCATGCCGTTCCGGGTGCGACTCCGTTATCGGGATCACCTTTTTCCGGATCATAAACATAACCGCAAGGGCATATATATTTTTCCATAGCCGTCACCTCCGCAAGTTATTATTATCCAAAAATGCGAAATTTATGCAAGTTCTTTTGCAAGAGCCTCTATCTGTGCGCGGCTTTCATCGTTAAGTGCTGACATAATCTTTACAGATGTGCTGCAGAAGGTTATGTTTTTGCTCTTTTCAAAACCCGCCTGCATCTTTTTTACTGCAACCGGTGCCCAACTTCCGTTTTCGATAAAACCAATGGTCTTATTCTGGAAATTGCGCTCCGTAAGATGATCGATGAATGTCTTCATAAATGGGAATATATCGCCATTATAGGTGGTCGTTGCAAGAACAATCTTTCCGTATCTGAATGCATCCTCAACAGCTTCTGCCATATCGCAACGGGCAAGGTCATTCACAACAACCTTGGGGCATCCAAGTTCAACAAGCTTGTTCTGAAGTTCAATCGCCGCTTTTTTTGTATTTCCATACACAGAGGTATATGCAATCATAACGCCCTCCGACTCTGTCTTATATCCCGACCAGAGATCATAAAGATTGAGATAGTATCCGAGTTTTTCTTTAAGAACAGGTCCGTGAAGTGGGCATATGATTTCAATATCAAGAGCTGATGCCTTCTTAAGAAGTGCCTGCACCTGAACTCCGTATTTTCCCACAATGCCAATATAATAACGACGAGCTTCACAAGCCCAGTCTTCTTCAGCATCAAGAGCTCCGAATTTTCCGAAGCCGTCGGCAGAGAAAAGCACCTTATCCTTGCTGTCATAAGAAACTATAACCTCAGGCCAATGCACCATTGGTGCTGTTACAAAGGTAAGGTTGTGTGCACCAAGCTCCAAAACATCTCCTTCACCCACAACAACCTGCTTGTCTGAAAAGTCAGTTCCGAAAAACTGCTTCATCATAACAAAAGACTTCGCAGAAGAAACTATCTTTGCATTGGGATATCTGTCGGCAAATTTTGCAATACTTGAGGAATGGTCCGGCTCCATGTGATGAACAACAAGATAATCGGGAGCCTTGTCTCCGAGAACGGTTTTTATATTTTTAAACCACTCGTCACAAAACCTTTCATCAACGGAATCCATAACTGCAATCTTTTCATCAAGAATTACATATGAATTGTATGCAATTCCGTTAGGCACAATGTATTGTCCTTCAAAAAGATCTATTTCCTTATCATTTACGCCTATATATTTGATATCTTTCGTTATTTCCATCGTCAAAACTTCCTTTCAGCGATAACATTTTCAATATTGTGTAGTATACCACAAATCACCTCTTATTACAAGGAAAAGAACTGTTACATGAAGCAACAGTCCTTCCTTTAGGGGAATCCAATCAGTCGTCATATTCTTCTTCAAATTTCAAAACAGAGCCGCTTTCAGCATTTATATCAACGTCGTATTCAAAACCTCCATGTTTAAAATCTACCTCGTATTTCCATACTCCGTCATCAAAATCAAGTTCAGCGCTCACTCTTGCCACATCTGAGGCTTTAAGTCCCGCACGTGCAAGAGCAACTTCCTTTACTCTGTCTTTCGCGATAAATTCGGATGTATTCACATCTTTCAATTCGGGGCGTTTCGCATCTTTATAAGACACATCGGAAGTGTTTTCACTTACCACAGTTTCCTCTTGCCCGCTTTCAACATCAGACTTCGGAGCTTTTCTCATTTCACGAAATGCACCCCTCGCCACAATTCCCAACGCAACACCTGCGGCACATATTGCACATACCGACAAAATCGCCGTCTTCTTTTTCATACTTAACGCCTCCTTTCAAAACCTATTATCTCCCGAAAGAACGGGCGATAGACTTATTCTTCTTCAAAAACTTCTTTTCCGAGTTCGCATACAGGGCAAACCCAATCTTCGGGAACATCTTCCCATGCAGTTCCGGGAGCTACACCGTTATCGGGATCTCCAAGCTCCGGATCATAAACATATCCACAAGGGCAAACATACTTTTTCATTTTTATTTTCTCCTTTTCAATCAGATTTTATAACACAAGCGACGGTGCAGTGTAAATTCTTGCGGCATATTCCGCATCAAGTGAGTAAAGACCTTTGGAGTCGTTTCCGAAAAGCTCCATTTTCTTTATCATATCATCGGCGTTCTTTTCTTCCTCAAGCTGCTCCTTAACAAACCAATCAAGAAACTGCATTGCACGGAAATCTTTTACATCATATGCCGCAGCATAGATATCATTGATAAGACCCGTTACATACTGTTCGTGCTCGAGACCTGCTTTGAGCGGATCCATAAGACTCTTCATTTCCTTATCCGGCTTTCCGACAGCTTCAAGAGTTGCCTTTTCACCGTTAAGCTGTAAGTACTTGAGGAAAAGCATCGCATGGTCTCTTTCCTCCTGTGCCTGAACCATATACCAATTTGCAAATCCATCAAGGCCCTGCTGTTCGTAATATATAGAAAAGTCAAGGTAGAGATAAGCCGAATACAGTTCTTTGTTTATTTGCTCATTTATGAGCTTTGCTACTTTTTTATCCATTTGTGATTCCTCCTTAAAATAAATAGTAACTATTACTGTTTATAGTATAGCATATTTTTCCTTTTTGTCAAGAGCTTTTTTGAAAAAATTTTTTTAAGTTGCACAAAGAAAAAGGAAACGTTGATTTTAAGCCAAAAAAGTTGTATAATATATCAGTTATATTTATTATTGGAGTTTCGTAAATGACACATATTCTTTCATCAATCAAAGAATCCCTGCGTTCAGTCTCCCCCATAGCATTGATAGTTCTTATTCTTTCAATGATTTGTGTTCCGCTTGATCCCGGCGTTCTGGTGCTTTTTTTCTTCGGCACAGCTTCGCTGATTTTGGGAATGAGCTTCTTCACGGTTGGCACAGAGATTTCAATGGAGCCTTTGGGCGACGGACTGGGAAAAACACTCGGCAAAGACAAAAAAATACTTATCCCACTCGTTATCTGCTTTATTCTCGGATACATTATAACAATTTCCGAGCCTGATCTCCAGGTTTTAGCAGAACAGGTACCTACCATTCCCAATATGACTCTCATTTCCTGCGTAGGCATCGGCGTAGGAATTTTCCTTGCAGTTTCATTGCTCCGAAACAAAAAGAGCTTTTCTCTCAGAACTCTTCTGATTGTTTTTTATATACTCATCATTGCTTTGAGCCTTTTTGCTCCAAAGGAGTTTGTCCCAACGGCTTTTGACTCGGGCGGTGTTACCACAGGTCCCATCACAGTTCCGTTTATTATGGCATTGGGTGCAGGTCTTGCCGCACACAGAAAAGGAAAGAATGCCGGTGAACACAGCTTCGGTCTCGTTGCCCTTTGCAGTATCGGTCCCATTCTTTCAGTTCTTCTTCTCAGCATTTTCTATAACCCTCAACCCGAGACCTCCGGTTATATAATTCCAACCGTCACTTCCACAACCGGAGCTTTCACACTCTTCACCTCAGCAATCCCAAAATATGCCGAAGAAATTTTTTCCGCATTTGTCCCTATTGTGCTTCTCTTTATTATCTATCAGCTTATCACAAGAAGATTTCACATCCACACCGTTATAAAAATGTGTGTAGGTTTTCTTTATACCTATCTCGGTCTTGTTCTCTTTCTCACCGGTGCAAATGTCGGCTTTATGCCCATCGGACGGCTTATCGGTGCAGAAATAGTCGCGAGTCCCTTCAAAAACCTCCTCATACCAATAGGAATGCTTATGGGTTACTTCGTTGTTTCGGCAGAACCTGCAGTTCATACGCTCAAACGCCAGGTAAGCGAAATAACAAACGGTGCAATCTCACAGAAATCCGTTGCAATTGCCCTTTCAATCGGTGTGTCAATTTCTGTCGGCATCTCTCTTTTAAGGGTTGTCAGCGGAATACCAATACTTCCGTTTTTGCTTTTTGGCTATTCAGTATCTCTCATCATAAGCTTTTTCGTTCCTCACATATACACAGGTATTGCATTTGACTCCGGTGGTGTTGCAAGCGGTCCAATGACCTCCACCTTTATGCTTCCCTTTGCAGTAGGTGCGTGTGAAGCTACCGGCGGCAATGTTATGACTGATGCTTTCGGAATAGTTGCGATGATTGCAATGACTCCCCTTATCACAATTCAAATTCTCGGTCTTTATAAGAAATGTGTTCGCATAAGAAGAATAAAGAAGCTTCACAATGATATAAGTATGTTAAAAGACGATATTGTATTTTTTGACGAGGAGGATGTATAATGAGCGAAAGACCTATGCTCCTTCTGTCAATAGTTGAGCGTGACAAAGGAAAAAAACTCATAAAGGCTCTTGAGAAAATGAATATCCGCGTCAATTTCCAATGTGTAGGATTCGGTACTGCCCCCACCGAAATGATGAACATATTCGGTTTTGGTGCAAACGACAAAGATATAGTCATAAGCCTCGGGGCTGAAACAGCCGTAAGGTCCATGATGACGAACTTCGGCGAAAATTTTGTCAGCCACACAAAATACGGCGGAGTTATGATAATTCTGAAAATCTCTGCCGCAAACAGAATACTGACCGAAATACTCCGCTACGATAGCAACAATGCCAATTCAGAAAAGGAAACCACCGTTATGAAAAATGAATACCATAACAATTTAATCATAATATCCGTAAATGAAGGATTTTCCGATGATGTAATGCAGGTTGCAAGAAAAGCAGGTGCCACCGGTGGAACTATTATCAAAGGAAGACTCGCAAGCTTCGGAGAGCTTCTTGATCCCGGCAAAAATGATACGGATGACGACCGCGAAATAATCTGCATACTCGCACAGATTGATACCGGCAAAAAGATTATGGAAGAAGTAAACCGCGAATTCGGTATGAAAACCGAAGCAAAAGGCGTCACAATCGCCATCCCTGCAGAAAAAGCATATAAGATATAGCAAAACACCTCGGCAATGCCGAGGTGTCAGCGTGTCGAAAAACTTTCGACACGCTGGGAGGCTG
>JAFSEA010000073.1 GCA_017435965.1 Oscillospiraceae bacterium | reverse complement strand
CTTGCAAATATCAATTATGATATAACAAACTGCTTCTTCAAGGTAAGAGAGAGCAGTGTTGCTTCTCCCGACGGAACTGCTTTAAGCTATAGCAACGGATATATTAAGCTCGGCGCAGGAAACTATGTTTCCTTTGAGGTCGAAGTTCCAAAGGATGCAACCTATCGTCTGAATGCAAATTACCCGAAGATGAACGATGGCGGAAGCGTTGATGTTTATATAAATGATGCAGATACCTATAATTCCTCAAGCCTTGGAGAAAAGGCAGGAAGCTTTGATTGCAAGAATACTTCCGGCAGCAATACAACTGTAACCGGAAATGTTGAACTTCTTGAATGTAAGAAGTATGTCATTACCTTTGTACCGAACGGTGGTTTCGGATATATAGGCTCGTTTACGCTTGTATCCGGCGATACAAAAGGAACTGTCCTTATGTCTGTCGGTATGGAGGATATAGTCGGCTCGCAACCGAAGATTTACGGAATTATGTCCGATGGTAGCCGTACAGATGATATTTCGAGGCTTTCCGTAACATATTCAATCTCAGATGAAGATGTTGCGAAGATCGATACATCGACAGGTGCAATCACCGATGTTTCAAGCGGCGAGCTTGAGGTAACGGCAACTGCAACCATCGGCACTCGTACAGTTTATGCGAAAAAGCCGTATCTTGCGCTTAAGAGCGCAAGAGGGACTTCCTATTATGTCGATTTCGGCGCAAAGCTTTCTGACTGCGGAATCGGAGGAGGATCGGGAAAATCCTTTACACTTGTTAATTTTGATAAGACAAACGGGATATACCGTTTCTTCGGCGGAAGCGGCGATACAGAGAATGATTCCTTCAGAAGAGCAAGACCGGGAAATGTAGCTATCCGCCATGGTCAGTATATATCCTTTGAGGTTCTCTTCCCGGAAGCAGGTGTATATGATATGGAAATGTGGAATGCGGCGACGGATTTCGCAGGTGATATCAATGTATATTTGTCAAAGAATGGGTCATCTCTCAAAGCAGAGGATAAGGTCGGTGAATATAACTGCTATGATGCAGCAATCGCATATAACCCGAGCTACTTCAAGGATATAGTTACGGAGCCGAATATTGTTAAGAACTTCCGTATCAAGGAGCCGGGATATTATATCATAACCTTTGAATCCGATTGCTCCTCTCTTAAAGAACACAGCTCAGACTGGGAATATGCTTATGGCTCCGTCGGTTCGTTCCGATTGATAAGCGGCGAGGATTCTGTTCTTATCGGTGCATTCCCGGCGGATAACCGCGAAGAGAGCGAATATATTTTGCTTTATCCCGATGAAAAGGTTATCGAATATACAGATCCGAATGTTCCGGGACAGACAAAACTCAATGTTGCAATTAAAAAGCTTAATGGAGAAGCCTCTGACAAGGTGTTCGACAGCATTTCCTACAGCTCTGCAGATCCTGCTATTGCAGAAATTGCAGCAGACGGTACGATAACAGCGATTACTGACGGTGATGTTGATGTAAGTGCTTCTGCAACATATGGCGGAAAGGTATATTCAGGAACGATAAGTGTTAATGCGTATGACGATACGGGCATTGAATCTGCCACGATTGAAGTGCCTTCGGAAATCTACGTAAGAGAAACAAAGAAGGCTCAGCTTATCGCATTCATGAAAAGCGGCAATAAGGTAAGAGTTCCATGGAATAACCCTGTTGTCTTCTCGGAACTTGGCGGGCTTCTGAAGGTCGCAGAGGATGGAACAATAACGGGAGCGGCTCCCGGTGATGCAGTATTGCGGGCTGAGGCTTTCTTCCGTGGTGATGAGATTGATGTTACCGCGGATATAAAGGTAACACTCGATCAGAGCAAGAGCGAGCCTTCATACTACACATATGAAAAACGCAAAATTGCAAAGGAAAATATTCAGAAATATTCCTGGGCAAAATCGGCAAGAAATACCGCAGTAGAAGCGGCGGATGCATATGTAACAAACTATGCAGTACTTTATGATCGTATTCCGCGCGAAGGTATTCCGCGTGCCCGCCAGGTAACTCATTCTGATGATTCGGAATATTATAAATACTGCCGCTATTGCGGAGGCGACGTTGAAGGCTCAACAAGCGGCGGTTACGGCGGATGGGCATATAATCCGATTAATCGACCATGGAAGATACAGTGTACGATATGTAAGCGCCTATTCCCGTCTAATGACTTTGCAACGCTTTATCAGTATGGTCTTGATGAAAACGGCATTTATGATGCAGACCGCGCAAAAGCGGTTAATGCAGAAAAGGTTGCATCCGGTGAGGGTAAGAATGCTTACATCAACGAGCTGTATCCCGAAATCGGAGAACAGGTTCTTCCAGAATATGGCGGAGAACCCGGAGTTAATGTGACTCTCAACAACGGTCGAGGTCTTCGTCCCGGTGAAACAGTTGAAGGCTGGGGCGTTGACGACGGTTGGGGATACCGTCCGGTTGATGAAAACGGCAATAACTACAGAATCGCAACCGGCGATATAGAAATAACCTGCTATATTGCAAACTATATGATGAAGCTTACAAATAATTTAAGCGGCATTGTATATAATCTTGCAATGGCATATGTTTATACCGACGATGAGCGATACGGAAGGGCAGGGGCTATTCTTCTTGACAGGATAGCAGATCTTCTTCCGGAATATGATTTGCAGTATCAGTATAAAAAAGATGGCACAAGAATCAATAATAATGCCTCAGGTTATTTCACAAACCAGATAACTGATGTTGAGTCGTTTTCCTCATTCGTTCTTGCAACCGATGCACTATTCCCGATGAAGGATGACACGCAGGTAATAAGCTTCCTTTCCTCAAAGGCAGCGGAGCTCGGGCTTGAAAACAAGAAGGAAACAGGAGATGATATCTGGAGAAACTGGAAACACGGTGTTATCCTTGAATGCTTCGAAGGTATAAAGACTCACCGACTTTTCGGAAACTTCGGTATGCCACAACGTCTTGCAGCCTCCTGCGCAGTTGCACTCAACGAAGAACCCGAAAGCTCGGAGATGGTTAAATGGATTTATGCTGCAGGAGATCTTGATTCAGCAAGACCTCAGGGCGGTAATGTTCTTCCTCAGCTTATTGATGAGGTAAGCCGTGATGGATTGGGAACAGAAAGCGGAGATAACTATAATGCATATTGGTACACGAGACTTTTTGAGATAAGTGAGTACCTTGAGGCTTATAAAGGTGATGAAAATTATAATCTTTGGGAGCATCCGAAATTTGCAAAGATGTTCACGGGCTTCAAAAAGAAGATACTTGTAAATAATCAGCTCGCACAGATAGGTGATAGCTCAAGCCCTGCAATGACAGGTATGTCCGGAGATCTGAATGCATTCCTTTATGCATTCCAGAACTATAAAGATACTGACTTCGGAGCCGAAATTGCACAGTATATCTATCAGAAAAACAAATACAATCTCAGCGATCTTCATTATAGTATACTTACAAAGAATCCCGAAAGTCTCCAGTCGGAAATCAAAAAAATTGTTACTGATAACCCTGAACAGAAGAACGAAATGTTGGCAGGCTATGGCTTTGCGATCCTTCGCGACGGCGGAAACTATTTATCCGCATCTGCAGCAGACCAGAAAAACACTTTGCGCGATGCATGGCTTTATTTTGGAGCAGCAAAGAGTCATTCGCATCAGGATAACTTAAACCTCGGTCTTGAGGCGTTTGGTCTCAACATCGCTCCGGATAACGGATACCCAGAGCGAACAGGCAAGGATGCAAACCGTTATCAGTGGCATAATGCAACGATTTCGCATAATACCGTAACCATAAACGAAAAGAATTCGATAAAGGGAACAATTAATAACGGTGTTCCGCTCCATTTCGATGATACCAAGCAGGTTAAGCTTATTGATGTTGATGCAAGTTGCTCATATAATGAAGCGGAAAATTATCGCAGAACCCTCGTTATGGTAAAGGTTGATGACGAAAATTCCTATACATTGGATTTCTTCCGTATAACAGGCGGAGATGTTCATACCTATAGCTTCCATTCTCAAGCTGAAAATGCTGTTGCTGTAAGCGGTCTTGATAATATGATAGAGCAGAAGGATGAAAACGGCAACTGGGTTGGTACCTTCGTTTCAGGTGTTGGTCAGGACGGTCAGGAATATGTTGGCGTTGATGTACCGTATCAGGATCTTAAAGGAAACTGGAAGGATGCAAACGGCAACCCATATCTCTTAAAAATGCCCGGTCAAGATCCTCACACTCAGGATTTATGGGATTATGAAACATATTTCCCGCGCGGATACAGCTGGATGAGCAAGGTTCGTCGCGACAGAGCGCCGAGTTCGGAATTCGCAGTTGAATTTGATGTTGTGGATTACCGCGATGCAGTTTTGAATGGTGACGGAATCCGTCTGCGACTCACTCAGCTTAACAGTTTCACTCCGAGCGAGGTTGCAATAGTCGGCGGACCCACTCCGAGAAAGGATTCCAGCGATGTTCTTCCCGAAACCTTCGATTATCTCCTTGTTCAGAATAAGGGGAACAATATCGATAGCCTTTATGCAACGGTATTTGAACCTTATCGCAATAACCGCTATATTGAGAGCATTGAAAAATGCGCAGTTGAAGGAATTTCTGATAATGATCCATCTGTTCGCGCAATAAAGGTAACTCATGTTGGAGGAAAGAGAATAGATTATATCGTCTATTCTGAGGATAACGAAAGAACACTCAGAATTGACAATCTCTTTGATTTCCGCGGCTTTATCGGATATTATTCGATAAACGACAAGGGAGAGATACTCAGCAGATATGTGAACGACGGCGATCTTATCGGAGAAAAAACCGATGAGGTAAGCGCATATACAGGAATGGTTGCAGGTTTTGACGGAGAAACCGAATTCGGCGATTTCGAAAACTTCATCGATATCAAGGTAACCAATACTGCAGTTGATGAAAAGGCACTTTCCAATATAGTTGGAAGATGGATATTCATCGAAAACGACGGCGTTGAGAATGCAGCCTATGAAATTCTCGGTGCAGAGAAGCTTTCGGAGGATACCGTTCGTCTTGATACAGGTAATGTAACAAACATCAGAAGCTATGTTGATGCGTATAAGCCAGAGGAAGGGTACATCTACAACATGTCGATAGGTGATAACTTTAGAATTCCCGTATCGGAAAGTGATGATTCGTCACCGATATTTGATGTGGTCAATAACGCGGCAACAAGTGCAGGAAGCACAGTGACAGTAGAAGTTAATGCAGAAAGCCCACTTGATGGAAAAACGATAACGTATATCGGAGAGACACTTCCAAGAGGTGCAAGCTTCAATTCGGAAACCGGAGTTGTGACGTGGAAACCGGATGACAGCCAGGTTGGTGAAAACCACGTAGCAATAACCGCGCGCGACAGTGACGGCAGAGAGGCAACAACCCACTTTAATATAACGGTTTATGGACGCACAACAGGAAGTAAGAACGAATCCACAGAAGCTCCTTCAACAGGAAGCACCGACACTTCTGCAGGTGGTGGGGGAGGCGGTGGAGGAACCGCACCGACCGACAAACCTGCAACAAACGCTGACGAGACCGACGATGCGGGGGTCGCTGATAATACTGAGACCGAAGTCGAAAACGCACCGGATGCATCCGGTGAAACGGATACTATCCGTTTCACAGACCTCGGAAGCTATGCCTGGGCAGAGAATGCAATAAACGCTCTTGCAGTAGATGGAGTAATAAAGGGCACGACTGCAAGTACGTTCTCTCCTGCTGCGAACATCACCCGTGCAGACTTTGCGCTGCTGCTTGTTCGCGCATTTAACCTTACATCTAATAATACAGAGAACTTTGCAGATGTCAACGCGTCTGACTATTTCGCAACCGAGCTTGCAATAGCAAGAAATACAGGAATCGTAGGTGGCATAGGTGACAACAAATATGCTCCGCGAAATTCCATCACCCGTCAGGATATGATGGTAATAGTCTGCCGCGCGCTTAAGGCTATTGGCATCGAACTTGAAGCCCGTGAGGTAGAATACCCGGATATTGCAGATGTTTCCGACTATGCAAAGGATGCCGTAAAGGCACTTATAACCGCAGGTCTTGTCAACGGCAAGAACGGGTTTATCGCTCCCGCTGATCATACAACCCGAGCTGAGGTTGCGGTCCTCATCAAGAGAATTTTGGATTATGTAAAATAATCTACACAAAAACCAGGGGCTTCCTCACTTTTTTAGTGAGGAAGCCCCTAAGCTTGTAGGTGCTTAAATCTCGATACCCCTTGTAGGGATTAAACCTGTATTAGCCACTTCCATGACTGTGCAAACCACCAGTTTACTGCCAGTTATGGTTTTATGCACTTTTTATGAAATATGAGGACTTATTATTTAACAGCTTCTGCATATGCCTTTGCAAGCTCGGAAAGCTCTGTGAATTTGCCCTCCTGTATCAGTTTTTTATCATATAAGTTAGAACCGATACCCACCCCGCAAAAGCCTCTTTTTATCATCTCGCCGGCATTGCTTACATCAACACCGCCTACGGCGAGAAGCTTTGCATCGGAAAGCGGAGCAGATACTGCCTTTACATACCCTGCGCTGACCTGATCTGCAGGGAAGAGCTTTACGAAATCAGCACCCGCTTTAATTGCGTCTGCAATCTCGGTAGGCGTAAATGCAGCAGGAATTGAAACAAGGCCGAGTTTTTTTGTAAGCTTTATAATTTCTGCATCACAGTTTGGCGAAATAATAGACTTTCCGCCGGCGTTATATGTAAGCATAACTTCTTCGGGAGTTGTGACAGTTCCTGCACCGATGAACATATCCTCACCAAAGGTTTCAACAGCTGATTTTATAAGATTTGCAGTAAATTCCGCAGATTGCTTGCGTGTACGGTCATAGGTAATTTCGGCAAGGCGCACACCGCCGTCATACAATGCTTGTATTGCCGGGATAAAGCTTTGCTTTTCCGGAGCACGTATAATAGCGATAAGCTTTTCTATTTCTATTGAGGACAATATCCTTGCTCTTTCATCGCGGGCGGAGATGAGCTTATATATCTGAATAAGTCCGGAAAGCACCGCACAGTTCGCTATGTCTTCGTGAAACTCAGTAACATTTTCTTCGCCGAGTAGAAACGCATGTGCCCGACGCAGATTCTTTCTGCCACCGATGTATATTCTCTTACTTCCCGCCAGGCGATGAATAAGCAGAGTGTCCTTCCCAATTACTGCACCATACAGAAAGGATGAGAGATAATCAGTATCTTTTCCATTTTTCATCATCACTCTGATGTGGAAAAGAGCAGCATTGGTGCCATATTTCTTTGCATACTCACTTCCGGCAAAAATGGCGGCTTGGTTTATTTCAAACTCATGTGAAACGTCTCCGGTCAAAACAGAATTGTTTATAATTCCATTTATCAGCTCTCCGCTAAAGGTTGTGTGAAAATCCGTAATTTCACCGGATTTTGAGACGCTTATAATCTTATTATGTGTGCCGGGAAGAACGAGAAGACAATCTTCTTGCAAGTTCATCAGGTTAAGAATTCCCGCAACCTCGGTTTCTTCGCCGCGCATTATATCTGCGAGATTTTCTCCATCCATCTTTTTGAGCCCAGGAACAAAAACAAAGGGAATCTCCGTAATCTCCGGGAAAGCTTTTGATGTTACATTGTCAGCAAGGGTATAAATATCAGCAGGCAAAGGTATATGCGAAATATCGCAAAGTCCGATTTCGCTTCCCGCCATTCCCGAAACCATTATACACTTTAATTCAGAAGCAGAAACGCTACTTTCTGAAAGCAACTCATCAATAAGTGATCTGAGACTGTTAAATAGATATTCTCTGCTGTGACTTTTGGTGCTACCTGCGCCGAAAGCGCCCTTTTTGGCGGAAATAACTTTATCGCCTCTGCACAACCACAATCTTGTGTTAGAGGTTCCCATATCCATTGCTATATACATAATATTCACGTCCTTAGTTGTTTTGAGTTTTTCTGTTTTTTATATATTCTGACGGACAAAGTTCCGTTGTTTTTTAATGACTATTTAACAAACATTTCATTTAGGTTCGTTAAAGTTTGTCGTACAAGCAAATCTCCACCTTCATGACCAACCTGACCGCTTGAAATAAAGGCGCTATAATGACCGTGAATTTCTGCTTTTCGGGTTGGCAGATATCCTTCGGTACCGTTGGCAAGCTGGACGATAAATGTTTGCTCACAGCAAGCCCTTGCCTTTATTAGATTGCCGTAATCCAGAAAAAGCTCAAAGGGATTTGTGGCAAAAGCTATATTTCCTATCCTGATAATATGAATTTCCGTTTCGAGACAATCCACAGAATCTTGCAACTCGAATCTTTGAAGAATTCCAAAATGAATTTGCAGTTTAGCAATGTCTATGTAGTCGATATTGTCTTTTTTTGTACGGAAATATTCGCGGATTGCTTTTTCGGCTGCCAACTTATCCGAAAGTGTTGCACGGCGGAGCGGAAGAGGCATATTTATAATCCTGTGTTCAAAGGGAACATCGGTCTGAGCGAGGTTAAGTCCATCTTCCAACACCTGAATGATTTCATTTGCGATGCGTCTTCCTGTTAATTTCATACCAGAAAGATCAAACATAGGCGGGTCAGCCTTGCGTTTTGGGGGATTATGGCGCACACAGTTTGGATCGTTGATGTCACTTTCGGGTTCTACCCAACGGATAAGATCAACCGGACACTGATCGCCTGCAGCAGAGCATTGAGGCAACAGATATAAATGCTCACCAAAATGATTGCGAAGACGCAATTTAACCTCACCCCAAAAATCCGGAGAAATAAAATGTCGGTGCTGAACGCACTGAGCAGGACAGGCAATATTTGAAATTATACCTGTAAGTTGCTTGTTTTCATCGAAAACATACAAAAGCTCCATGCCGGAATCGTTTCCGCTTTCGAGTTCGGTAAATACTGCTGTGTTTGTATCTCCCCACATTTGTGCCGTGTTATCGGAATATACAGCTCTTCTGCACATTCCTACAGGTACACGCCCGAAGGCGTTAGAAAGATAACCAAGAGAACGATTCGCCCATGCCTCTTTTACCACGAAGGAGATTTTATCGACCAAAAGGGCGAAATTTTCCTCATTGGTTGCCACATCCTTGTTATCCGAAACTGCGACCTTTTCTATGTATATTTGTCCGGGAGAGAGGTAATCTCCAATTATTTCTTTATAGTTGTCTATAACGCCTTTTTTGTTAAGCTGTGAGCGCTGGGTACCACCGTAACCATATCCGGTATGTGTGTGAATGGCATTTAAAATTATGTTTTGAGGATTAAACTCGACGTTTTCTGCAATTAATCTCTCTCGCACGGCTAAGAGTAAATTCCACGCAACTCCTTCCAGATCGCAAGAACAAAAAATAACACTGTTCTCACCGGAATCAATGGCGAGAGCTGTAGCAGTAAGAGGTTTCTCAATATATTCGGAAATTCTTTCTGCAAACTGACCGAATAGAGAAACCTTCTTATCTGGGGTTATATCGGTTTCAGCCCATCCTATTTTAAGGTTACTCATATCTTCATTCTCCTATTTTTATTTATGCCTGAGGCCTTAAATCTCCGAGTTTTACGTATCTGGCGGAATCCTTACCGCGCACCTTCGGATTTCCGTTCTGATATTCAAGTGCAAGAACACTTGAGCTGTATCCGAAGTATATATCGCCCAGAACATCAGAAAGACATATATTTACAATCCCGTATTTGCTGTAAAGATCTGCAACGACAATATTATCATTCGGGTCAGCTTCTTCGCCGTAGCATATTTTTACAGACGTTCTTCCTTGCTGAATCTCAGGGCGGTTGCCAGTATCACTGTTGAAATAATTGTATGCCATAAGAATATGATTATCGTAAACAATCATTCTCGGTCTGCACTGTATGCTCTCCTTGAAATATACCGGATCTGTCCAGGATTTGCCGAAATCGTCGGAGCAAACATAGGCTATTGAATCAATATCCTTGTTTGTTCGGTAAACGGCGTGAAGCTTTCCATTTAAAATCTTGTAGTCAAACTCATATTGCGCGGGCCTCGGATAAACAGCGAAGAATTCAAGCGTCGCAAGGTTATCTGCAGAACGGTAGAGAATAACCTCGGAGAGATAACTCGAGACAGCTCCGTAGAGATAGCCGTCTCCGCCGTCAAAAACGGTGTGGCCACCTATAGCAATTTGCTCTGTATGCACATACACGTGTTCGTGGCAATTGTGCTTATCAAGGTATGCGAACTGAACAGATGAGGTGAGCGGAACGAGGTTTCCGTCATCCTGCTTCACCATAACAATGCTTTCTTCACTGAGAGTTTTGGTGATGAAATCAAAATCCTTATAATGAATATAGTGGTCACCTTTCGAACGGCTGTTTTTCGCATACAATGCACGAATTTTGCCGTCACCGAGGCTTATGAGGTTCGGGACATACTCTTCGTTGCCCGCAGAAATTTCGATTGTTTTTGTGTTTGTAGGTTGTGACGCCGGGAAATACGTGAGTGCAATTCTTCCTCTCGATTCTCCGTAGCTTCCGTGATGTCCCGGCATATAAAGGCAGAACATTATTCCGTACTTGGAGTCGAATGCCATATTTATACCGTCAGCGCTTGTTTGCGTAAGTCCGTCGTTTATTTGAATGGAATTTTCCAAATCAAATTTGTTATTCATTTGCAATTTCACTCCTTGTTTGATTTTGCAATATCTGCTGTTATCTTTAAAAATTTATCAATATCATCCGTATCGTGACAGTGGAGAGGGGAAACTCTTATTGCACCGGAAAGTCCGAGTGCTTCGACGATTCTTTTTGAATAGATACTTGTGTTAACTCGCTCATAAACCGTCACTCCGTGCCGCTGATATTCCGCAACTGTTTCGGTGAAATTCATACCGTCGATTCCTATTGCGGCGATAAGGTCGCGGCTTGTTATGTCCTTTGTATCAACATAAACGGTAACACCATCGATATGACGAAGCCCTGGGATATCGTTTGTTCCTTCAAGCATGTGGTACAAAAGCGCGCGCTCATGAAGATGAATCGCTTCCATACCTTTATTGTACAGCTCTTTTCTTGAAGCATCATCTATAAAATAGCGTCCGATCTCACAGACATAATCTATAATTTCGCGCATCGCGGCAAAGTTTCCGGGTGTACAAGTGCCGAGCTCAAAAACTTTTTGATCTTTTGCAATGAGCTTGTGATGTGGAAGTGCCGCTACTCTGTCAGAAACATAAGCAAATCCGCAACCGCGTACTCCAAAGAATTTATACGGTGCAAAGTTTATTCCGTCAATTTTAAGCTTTTCGACATTCATAATGCAATGTGGTGCATGCTGAACAGCATCGCTTATGATATAAAGCTCAGGCTTTATTGCCCTCGCTCTATTGACAATCTCCCCGATGTTCATTATATTTCCGGAGATGTTTGATGCAGACATAATACTCAAAAGGCAGGTGTTTTCATCAACATATCTCACAACCTCATCCGGATCGATGCCACCGGTCTTCTTGTTTGCCGGAACAACACGCATCTCCTTACCTGCCTTTTTGCAGTAAAACTCAATAGCATCAAATGCTGACGGATGCTCAATGGCTGAAACAACGGCATTTGTTCCCGGAATGTTTTCTACAATAAGCCCAACCATATGAAACATCGTCTGCGAAGCTGTAAGCTCAGTTATGAGAGCACCGCTTTTTGCACCGAACACAATTTCAAGAATCTCACGCGTTTCATCATCTACTAATTTCCGAAGACCGACAGAGCGCTCGTGAATGCGTTCGGGGCAGTCAGGAAACTGTTCATAATATGCCTTTGCCTCAACGCATTTTTTCAGGCGAAGAGAGCCACCGGAGTTGTCGAAGAAAAGTCTTTCGCCGTAGTCAGGATCGACATCGACAAAACAAAACTGTTCCTTTATCTTCTTCTGTAATTCATTGGGGAATAAAAGCCCGTTTGGATAGTTCATAGGTAAGCTCCTTTTCATATGATTTTTATGTCTTCGGGGAAATCCAGATTAATTACATTTTTTCCAGAACCTGAAATTCCCTCTAAAGTGATATTTTCAACCTCGGCGTTGCAGTAAACTGCACTATCGGAGTAAGTGGATGTAACATTTTTTACATATATATCGTGAATGTCTCCTTTTTTATATCCGCCTCCGTAACTTGTGTATATTTTTACGGTTGCTTCTCTATGAGGGCTTTCGATATTCATCGGATTTTCTCTTATATTTTCTATCTTGATGTTATATACTTTGCATCCTCTTGCAGCCAAACAAATTACCCCATGGTGTTTACCACCGGTGTTGACATTTCTTATTGTTATATTGGAGATATCTTTTTCACTTTCACTTCGCTCGGAAAGATATCTTGTCGGCTCCATAGGGTAAAGATAATATTCACCCGGATAAATACTGCTAGGCATAGGAAGTTCAATTCTTCCTTTTGAAAGCGCAGAGCAGGCTACCGTATCATCCCCTGTGTATCCGCTTATGTTTTCAACTAAGCAGTTGTGGCAACCCGAGCGGAAGTCAATACCGTCACCGTTTTTTACATCTGTATCAAAACAGATATCGTGAATATATCCGTTTGTGCAAATATCAAAAGACATTGTCCAACAACGCGCGTTTTCAAAAGATAATCCGCCTACCTCAAAACCGTCGCATTTTGAAAGTGAAATCGTAAGTGTGCGCCAGCCCCAGAAATCACCGAGCGGCTCCTCTTCCTTTTTTGTCATATAGTTAAAAAAAAGCGGGTTCTTTTTCGGTCCGTGTATTTTCGCACCATTTTTTCCGAGGATTTTTATATTCTTAATTGACTTTACTTCAAGAGGAAGTCCATACGGATCGTTTCCGGAAAGAACAAGGTTGTCGCCACGGAAAACATTATCAAATGTAAAATTCGCTTGACTAATTGTGCAACCGTCGACAAGAATGGTTGTTTCTGAAGGAATCAAAACCGCATGAGAGATACAGTAATCTTTTCCTGAAAAAATGATAGTTGCCGGACCGGGGAAAGTGGCTCGTTCTTTAAGACAATCCGTAATTGCTTCATCATCATTTTTTTGTGATAAATAATCCAAAACATAAAAAGTTTTATTCAAACATACCTCTCCAATCTGAATTTCATTAAAAATATTTTATCACCTGCACGCTATGTTCTCAATCTGATTTTGTCATAATCGGGCAAGAATAAAGGCTTTTGGTTATCCCGGAAACAATATTTACGCCTTCGGAATAAATTGCTTGATTGTTTCGGGAAGGACCGAACAATCATAAGTCTTAAGTAAATGATGAGGGAGGTCGGTGTGAGGAAAACAGAATACACCGGAAACGGTGGCTTCCTGCAAAGGGATAGTGTGGAACACGAAGAGTATGCAGAAGCGTACAGTATCGAAACAAAAATCCCCGCAACGGAAATTACTTCTGTTGCGAGGATTTTTGTTATATAATAATGAAAGGCAGGCAGTTTTGTTCGTAACGAGTATCAGCTTTCATGAAGCAGCTGTTCCGTACATAGCAAGCGTGAATTTTTCAAGAGCCTCATGGCGTATGCGGTAAAGAGACCGCTCAGAACAGCCCAACTCATCTGAAATAACCGTTATCGGTTTGTGATTGTTGTCTATATAGAATTTGTCAAGAGTATCCCGTTCAAGCTCGGTAAGGGACTCAAGTGCGCGTTCGACAAGCGTGGTTACGCTTTCTGCTGACGAGATGTTTTGCCGAAGCCTGTCAGCCTCTTTGACGGCATCAATAAACTCCTGATTTTTTTGTGTTCTGTGCTTTTTGCTCATATGGAGCAAGGGCTTTATTGCAGAATCTATATTTGCAAGACGTTCTTTTGAATTGATTATGCCGAGCTTCATAAATTTATAGTGGCGCAGGTCTTCAATTGCGCGCATTTTCCAGTTCATCATATGCCTCCGTTCCTTTCCACTGCACAAAGCGCAATGTTTTGTTATCATAATATCCAAGCTCGCCGCGTTTTTTAAGCTGTAAAAGAACCTTCAGTGCAATTGCGGGTGAAACCGACTTGAGCGCTGCAATTTGAAGGGCAAGCTCATCAATGCTTTGTTCAAAGTTATCCTTGATGCACATAGATATAAGTGCAAAGGTGCGATTGCCGGCGGGGTTGTGAAAGTCGAGTGCCCAGACCGGAGAGGGTGCTTTTTTGCATCTTCCGCGTCGTTTTTTTGGTGCTGCAGGTGTTTCTTTCTGATTAAGCGCCAGAATATTATCAATCATTGTGTCAAGTTCGTAAGTGTCATTCATCAATTGTTTTCTCCCATATTTCGTAATACCGGATACAGTAAACGCAGCCTACCGTATCCCCGTCCTTGTCCTCTGCAAGCGTATCTCCTCCGTCAAGCTGCGCACCGCAGACAGGGCAGAAAAATGCAGGCAGAATTTTCTTATCCGGCGCCCTTTCGGGGAAGTATCCCGGATACACGTTCAATGCTTTTATCCTCCTGTAAATTTTGTTTCCGGTGCGGCATTCCCGGTGGAAGAGGGGCAGAAATACCTTGCTCCGGATAAATGGATACCGTGTGAGATGCGATATCATTTATAATGATATATTAACACTCTTGTGAATTTATGTCAACTGCAAAATGCTTATTCTGAGAAAAATTTTTTTTCGACATATTGCAATTCAACATTATAAATGATATAATGAAATCGTGAAAAAGTAGCTTGGAGTGATTTCTATGATATCGCAGAACATAAAAAAGTTCCGGAAAGAGAGAGGCATCTCGCAAAAGGCGTTGGGTGAGCGCCTCGGTATGGGTCAGTCGACCGTCGCGATGTGGGAATGCGGGAAAAACAGACCGGAGCATACAACGCTCTTGAAGCTTGCTGAGATTTTAGAGGTAAGTGTATCGCGCCTTTGCGGTTCAGAGGATGATATGATCAAAGTAAACGTGCTGGGAAACGTTGCTGCAGGAAAACCGATAGATGCTATTGAGGACATTATCGGATATGAGGAGCTTTCGGCAGAGCGGGCACGCGGGGGAGAATTTTTTGCTCTTTGCATAAAGGGGAGAAGCATGGAGCCGAGAATGTATGAGGGAGACACCGTAATTGTCCGTCGGCAGAGCAGCGTTGAAAACGGAGAAATAGCGATTGTCCGTGTCGGAGAAGATGAGGCAACGTGTAAAAAGTTTTACCGCAACGGTAACGGAATAAGCCTTGTCTCGATAAATCCGGACTACGAGCCGATGTTCTATTCCGAGGCGGCTTTGAACGATGTAAAGATAGAAATTCTCGGCAAGGTATGCGAGCTTCGCGCACGATTTTAAGTGAAGACTTGGAAGAAGAACGTCAATTTGTTATTTTTTTGTCAAAGAACTGAGCGAATATGCAAAAAGAAGCATTGCAAATGTGCAGAAAAAGTGATACAATGTTATATAGAAAAATTTGCGTTTTTATCGCAACGTAAGCCGAGGGGATATGAACCCCTCAAGGTGTTCATACCCCCTCGGCTTAATTTTTTGAAAGGGAGTTTAAAATTATGGATTACAAACAGCAGGCTCTTATCGACCACGAAAAGTGGCAGGGCAAGATTGAGGTTACTTGCCGTTGCCCCGTTGCAACAAAGGATGACCTTTCCGTTGCTTACACCCCGGGTGTTGCAGAACCGTGCCTCAAGATCAGCGAGGATGTTGATCTTTCTTATAAGTACACACGCCGCGGCAACCTCGTTGCTGTCGTAACTGACGGTACGGCTGTTCTCGGTCTCGGTGACATCGGTCCTGAAGCAGGTATGCCGGTTATGGAAGGAAAATGCGTTCTCTTCAAGGCATTCGGCGGTGTTGATGCATTCCCGCTTTGCGTCCGTTCAAAGGATGTAGACGAAATTGTTAAGACAATCCAGCTTCTTGCAGGTTCCTTCGGCGGCATCAACCTCGAAGATATTGCAGCTCCGCGCTGCTTCGAGATTGAGCGCAAGCTTAAAGAAGTCTGTGATATTCCGATATTCCACGATGACCAGCACGGTACAGCTGTTGTTTCCGCTGCAGCTATGATCGGTGCTTGCCGTCT
>JAFSEA010000072.1 GCA_017435965.1 Oscillospiraceae bacterium | reverse complement strand
CGTTGTTTAATTTACAAGGTACAAATCTTCATTTGCCTGTCGCTCCACATCTCTCTCAAGGAGTGGCGCAACAGTTAATGATTATATCACTTGCTCTTCCGTTTGTCAATACCTTTTTTTGATTTTTTCAAAAAACTTTTTTAACACCCTTCCGAACTCGTGCCCCCTCTCTCGAGGTGCTTTGCTAGTATACCAAATAGAGAAGCAAAAGTCAACCCCTTTTTTTGATTTTTTTTACATTTTTTTCTGTTTCGACAAATTGCCCAAAACGCCCCCTTTTTCCGACACTATGTTTTGGACTTTTTGGCAAACTTGCACATATAACTTTTGCCTATATATTATATATGTAGAAAGAAGCCCCGAAGGACTTCTTTCTACATATCTGTATATCCTATTGTATAGTGACTTCTGCCGAAGCTGCAGCTTTCTTCTTTACGATTTTTCCAAGCACAAAACCTACCACAGTTAAGACTACACCGATTCCAAGAGCAATCACAACAGCCCCGACTCCGGATGTCAAAACTTCCGTGGCTGCTTCAGCCGCAATCACACTTCCGCAAATCGAAGTCATAAGTCCCTTTCCAAAGAGTACGACAAGCATTAGGACAGCAAAGGAAACCGCTGCAGACAAAATAGTGATTCCAAAAATCTTAAGCGTTCCCACAAGGCTCTTCTTGTTTGCAACAAACAAGAGATATCCGAGAAGAAGTATCATACACAAAAGACCTGCAACAGTATAATATGAAAGACCTATGGTAATCAGATAATATATACCGTTGTTGTTCCGCTTTAACTCCGCTACACTTATATCTCCGCCTTCAATGGAATTGATATAATCTTCAGCTCCTGTTGTGATCCAATTTCTGTATTCATTGTAGTATTCGGTGTCTTCGAATTCGTTTACGGGAATCTCCACTCCGTCTGCCAACGTTTCAATCTCGTTCTTCAACCTTCTGCGGATTTCATCCATCTCAAGTCCTGTGCCAGGTTCACCTTCAAACAAACCTTCTGCACAATCCGCCAAAGACTCGGCAATATATTTCTGAATGCCGGACTGCACAACGATTCTTTCAGCAACTTCAGGCGATACTTCAAACTCATCCGAGTAGTAATAGGTAAGATATTCGCCGATATACTCATAGATGTTCATATCCTCAAGATTGTATTCCCTATCACCCAAACGCTCGGTCTTATTACCCGTAAGCTCAAATACAGTCGTTCTTTTTAAATCAATTCCTTCTATAAAACCTTCTACCTTATCATCGTCTGTTCCTTCCCTTATGTCAACAATGGCAAATACCGTTATTGCCGAAACAAATATAAGCAAACTCAACAAGCAAGAAAGAAGAATTTTTCCAACTTTGCCACCGGCTTTTTTCGCCGCAAGCTCACGTGCGATAAACCCTTTCGCTTTAGTTCCGGAAGTTTTTTCATATGTAGAAACAGCCTCTGCCTCCACTTTTTCTTCTGCCTGTGGTGCTTCTTCATGCGACGGTTCAATCGGCATCCCTTGCTTGTTGTAAACAACATCTGCTACCGGAGCTTCTTCTACAGCCGGAGCTTCTTCTACTACCGGAACTTCTTCCACAACCGGAACTTCTTCTACTACCGGAACTTCTTCTACTACCGGAACTTCTTCCACAACCGGAACTTCTTCTACTGCCGGAGCTTCTTCCACTACCGGAGCTTCTTCCACTACCGGAGCTTCTTCTACAGCCGGAGCTTCTTCTACTACCGGAACTTCTTCCACAACCGGAACTTCTTCTACTACCGGAACTTCTTCCACAACCGGAACTTCTTCTACTGCCGGAGCTTCTTCCACTACCGGAGCTTCTTCCACTACCGGAGCTTCTTCCACTACCGGAGCTTCTTCCACTACCGGAGCTTCTTCCACTGCCGGAGCTTCTTCTACTGCCGGAGCTTCTTCTACTGCCGGAGCTTCTTCTACTGCCGGAGCTTCTTCCACAACCGAAACTTCTTCCACTACCGGAGCTTCTTCCACTACCGGAGCTTCTTCTACTGCCGGAGCTTCTTCCACTACCGGAGTCTCTTCCACTACCGGAGTCTCTTCCACTACTGGAACTTCTTCCACTGCCGGAACTTTTTCCACTACCGGAATAGGCTTTTCTTCGGGAACTACAACAGGGGTTCCGCACTCAGGGCAAAACTTATTTGTTATTTTAACTTCTTTTCCGCAATTTGTGCAAAAACATTTATCCATTTTTCTCCCTCCATTTCTTGATTTTAGTATATACATATTATAATAATTTGTCAAGGAAAAGACAATCCCTACCGAATACAAAAAATGGCGTGCCGCGCATCACGTGCACCTTACATTATTTAGTTCTTCGGGCGGATGATTTCACCCTTTTCGTTGATGTAGCAAAATTCGCCGTCTACAATGGCTATCGCAAGACCATTTTCTGTAAATTCCCTTACCTCGTCATAATGTGGCACAAGCAACTCTCTTTCATTTGTTCCTCAAAGTATGTCACAAGCATATGTGAATGTCAAAATATGGGTGGGTTCGATTGATTCGCGAATCGCCCCTATGGGGTGGTTAGCCTGAACGCCAAAGCCGTTGTCATCCTGAACGCAGTGAAGGATCTTGCTCCCGTAAAGATTCTTCGCATACGCTCAGAATGACACGAAAGGCTTAATATAGCAAAAACACGCCCCCGTTCGGACGTGTTTTGTGTTGTTATATGTATATTTGCATTGTAGGGGAGGGGTTCCATCCCCTCCCGGAAAGCCCCGTTGCGCCACACAGGTTGCGGGAGCGCGCGGAGACCCTCCCCTACGGTGGGGTATGTGGATTTTATTTTTCCACAAATTCGAGGACTCTCTGTAAGAGAACTGCTACTTCTGCTCTTGTTGTGTTGTCCTTCGGTGCTATGAGGTTGTTTTTGCCGTTGATGAGTCCTGCACCGATTAGGGCGGAGACTGCTTCCTTTGCGTAATCGGGAACGGTGTCGAAGTCGGCGTATTCCGGGCGGATGATATCCGCCCCTACAAGGGTGTCCGAATCCTTGAGGACTCGATATACCATGAGCATCATATCGCATCTCTTGATATTTTCTCTCGGTGCGAATTTATTATCGCCTATGCCGCCGACGAGTCCTGTGTTTCGGGCGATCGCAAGTTCTTTTGCGAAGTAATCAGACTCACTTACGTCTGCGAAGTTTTCGGTGTTGTCAGATTCCTTTTCAAATGCACGAACCAAGAGGATTGCAAAGTCTGCTCTTGTTATGTTATTTGCAGGGGAATAGGTATTCTCGCTTGTTCCCTTTATAATTCCCTTATCGGCAAGAGAATTGATTGCATCTTCTGCCCAGGCGTGTGCGCCGAGGTCGGTAAAGCGGACATCTGACTCTGCAGGCGGGAGGATGATATCCTCCCCTACATTGGGTTTATCTGTATCCTCTTTGTCGGGTGTCTCCGGCTTTGTTGTTGTGTCGCCGCCTGCGCCGCCACCGCCGCCGCTTGTTGAACCCTGTACCGTGATGGCGAAGTGGATTGTGCTTTCTCTGCCTTCAGAGTCTCTTACCGTTATTGCAACGTGGTTCTTGCCGACCTGTGAAGCTGTGGGCTTCCAGGTAAACACACCTGTTTCAGAATCAAGGGAAGCACCTCTCGGGAGGCTTGTTTCCACAAATTCAAGAACCTCTCCCTCAATGGGGCTTTCGGCGTTGATTGTCATCGTGACAATACTTCCTGCCGATGCCGATACATTTCCGGGGTTTGTGACCCTCGGCGGATTTGTATCGGTGAATGACATGGGAATTGTAAACTTCTGATTTGCGGCGATATCATAGATATATCCGCCGTTTACATCGTTTATGTCCTTATGTCCGCGAACAAGTGAGGTTGTGCCGATGCTGAGTCTTACTGTGCCGTCATTGTTTTTCGATGCACCGTCAATCTCATATGCCGCATTTCTCACGCCGTCATTTGAAATGTAGATGTATTTTCCGACAAGGCTTTCCGCATCATTGCAATTCATCTTGACATCGATAAAGTTATCAAAGGTAAGTCCCTTGGAGAAGTCGGTAACAACTCCCGTATATCTTGCAGGTGTTCCGGTTTCTTCGCCGATAAAGTCACCGTCATTTACATATCTGTAAACAACAGAGGAATCCTTTCTGCTGAGAACGCCGATTGCACCACGGAAGCCAAATTCATAGATAACCGAGCCGTCTTCTGCCTTATCGGTTACGGTGAACTTTGCATCGGTATTTGTGGAATAGATTATATAGTCCACTCTTCCGTTTTCAAGCTCTACCTTTATGGCACGTACAACATCCTTTTCACCGAGCATATCATCGGTTGTCACTTCAACAGCGTTGATATCCCTGATATAATGATTGTTCTTATAAGGTTCAAATACTGTTGTATAGAGTGTATCAAGGGCATCTCCGGTGCTCTCACGATTTACGAGAACGTAGTCAAGAGTCTTCGGAATAGCCACATTTGATGTGCGCTGAGGTACCCAGCCTGCTGTGATAACAACCTCATCGGGGATAAAGTCATTGACCTGAGTCATACGGAGCTTTACGCCGTCGCTTGAATTTGATACCTTGCGGTAGTCCTTTACGTCAAACTCAACGGAGAACTTTCCGCTTTCGAGGTTTGTGTCACGGCGAACCTTGCCCATCCAGGAATATCCTCTCGGATATACCGTGTTATATGTACCCGTCCACGGTGAGTTGGGGTCTTCGCCTACCGGCCACTTGATATCGGCATATGAGCCGAGGTATTCGCCCTTGTTCTTATAGACCATTTCCTCTTCAAGCTCGCCGTCACCGTTCTTAACAAGAATGGGATATTCTCCATCCTCCGGTGCAACCTGTGCACCTGTGACATAGTTTCCGTTCTCGTCATAAACAGATGTGAAGTCAAGACCCTCTGCCGGGTATGCATTTTCTGCCTGGCTGTGGAAGCTGTAGCTGTGGTGAGTTCCGCCTCTTACACGGAAGAAGTCTACCGTGTAGGCAACGTCGTCACTTGCCTCAACCACAACAGCCGTTCTGCGATACTCGCTTGTTTCGTTGTATGCATGAGGAATTTCGGCATCCATAACCTTAACTTTGCCTGCATCCTCGAAGTGGAGAGGAAGTCCCGTTGAAACCGCAATCGTATTCTGGTCTTTTTTATTTACATGAACGGTGTTGTGTGAGATTGTAGAGTTTATCCATTGGATTCGGTTGGGCTGATATGTCTTTTCCTCCGGCTCACCGAGGTCGGGAGCAACATCGAAGCCATATGCATCCATACCGAGAGTAAGACCGTCCTTATGCTTGTGGCTCTTTGCACCGCCATAGTAAATCCATGTGTCACGGAGAGTGTTTACGGCGGTCTGGGATGTGACATCCTTTGATCTTACACCGTCACGGAGAATTGCAAGACCATAGCCTGTCATATTTATGCTTTCCTGCCTGTAATCCGGGTCAATTCTGTCGAGAATCTCCTGCTGGATACGCTCGGGGTTCTTGTAGTATATACCGTAGTTGAGACCATCCACCTTGAAGCCGTTTCTCATATAGAGATAGTTTGCTATCTTCGGACCGTAAACCGTGTCCTTAAGATGGTCAAAGGCATCGTAATAGTAGCTTGTGTATCCGGATACTCCATTGTTTGCAGTTGAGCCGTAGTCACCGATTGCAAGGGTCTTCGTCTCAACTGCGAGGGTGGGGATAAGACCTACAAACAGCTCTGCAAACTTGGGATTGTCATAAAGGCTGAAGTTTTCATCGCCGTTGTAGTATGCCAAAACTCCGGCAACCTCATAGAGGTTCTGAATGAGGATTGTGTTATAGCCCGGAGCAGACTCGTTGTTGTTACCGTCACGGTCAACGATGTCCACAAGCTGGGTCATAAGGCTTCCGCCGGTGCAAGCCTCGTTGCTGTTGGGAACTGTATCCGTTGCATAAATAAACTCAATCATTTCAGAGGTGAGGGGCTCACGGTCACGGACGATTGCCGCATATGCAAGAGCATTCTGCTTCATACCGAAGTTACCGTTTATGTCTCTTCTCTGAATTGCATAGAAAATTTCGTCAAGAATTCCAAGCTCCCAGTTATCCCATATCTTTTCAGGAGTTGACTTGTCGTTTTCAAGTCCGCGGCGTTCCGCCTCCTTTGAGAGGAAGGAGATAACCTCAGAATCCTGAAGCATCGGGAAGAAAGCATCGCAGGCGAGGGCAAAACGAGGTGACATCTGTGAATCACTTATGTTACCGTGGGTCTTACCCGTACCCTTGTGACCGTCGTTGAGGGAATACTTTGTTCCGTCAAAGGTTCTCATATCATAGCTGGGATAAAGGTCTGCAAGGCGGTCGAGAAGGATAGCACCTGCAAGACCATATTTTCTGTCTCCCGTGAAGAGATATGCACGTGTAAGGTGAAGGATTGCATCGTGGATATCATCGTGGAGCTCAAGGTTGTAGTTTGCAACGTAGGTGTGGACCTCTTCAACGCTTCCTGACATTCTGCCGGGCTTGTAGCCAAATCCATCGTCAACACCCCAACGGTTTCCGTCTATTTCAAGGGGAGTTCCGTTTTTGTCTTTCTTTCTCGGGTCTTTGTTATATGTTGCCTGAGTGGGGTCACGAAGCTCGGGGTATAAGCTGTTGTAGAGATAACCTTCGGGATTTCCGTAGCCGTAGAACTCATACCATTCATCGGAAAACTCTTCAGAAGGAGCAACGCAGTTACACTCCTCGCCACTTTCGTGGAAGAGCATTTCGTGGTGAAGCTTACGGGCACGGTTTACATCAAAGTAACCCTGCTGATCACGACCAAGCTCATAGAAGCTCTCAAAGTCGTTTGAGGGGAAGATTCTCTTACATACCTGACATTGTACCTTCCACGGACGGGTTACAAGGTTCGTGGCAAAGCCTGAGCTAAGACCTCCGCCATAGCCCACGGAAAGGTCTGCATCACAATAGCGGCAGGTGAGAAGGTCGGGGTCGTTTTTAAGACCTACTCTTGTCGTTCTCGGAATACCTTCGCCGGGCATAATCTCATAGAGGAACATATAAGTTTCGAGATACTTGTCTCCATAGCCCTTTTCGCTCTTCTGCTGGGATTTTGCCCAGTCATACTTACTTACGTTTTCAAGGATAGCCTCACGCATTTCGTATGTGTAATATGTAGGCTCTGTCTTTCTGTCGTCAAGGATTACTTCAACAGAAGCTTCTGCCGAGACAGTCTCACCCTTGAAGGTTGCACTTGCAGATACCGTAGCAGTACCTACTGAAAGCGCAGTTATATTTCCGCTTCCGTCAACGGAGACGATACCCGAAGGCGTTGTGGTGTAGCTTATGTTCTCAGAAGGAACAATTACGGTGTTTCCGCTTCTCATTGTTACGGTAAGCTCTGTTGCTGCTTTTCCCGTAACATACATCTGCTCGGGTGCAGAAAGTGAAGTTTCTGCCACTCCTGTATTGTCAACGACTTTCATAATCATTTCAGAAGAAGCAGTCTTTCCCGTTTCATCCACAACTCTTACGGTTATTGTTGCCTCACCTTCACCCATTGCGGTGAGGACTCCGTCCTCCGAAGCCTTTACAACAGAGGTGTCCGAGGATTCCACCGTGAGCTTGTATTCGTCGGCAGAGATAACACTTCCGTCAAGACGTGTTGCGATAACTTCAATCTCCGTGCTTTCACGTACAACATTATCGCCATCCATATATATTGCAAGGTCTGTGGTGTCAACGGAGATATTTGCATAGTGCATATTGTTTGCACCATAAAGCTTGAACTGTTTGATTGTCATATATCCGCCGCGGTTATTATCATTTCTGCGGAATACAAGGATATATTCACCGGCATAGTCAAACTCAAGGTCTCCGAGAGTCTTTGTTTTCACAAGATAGTTGCCGACAGCCGCAGAATCGAGATAGTCTACCGTTCCAATATAGTTTTCTTCTGTAAGAAGAGCTGATATCTCATCAGGAGTGTCGCTGTCTTCGTTTTTCGGAATGATATACAAATCACTTATCGTTGATGCTCGCTCAAAAACCGAATACATAAACTCCGCAACGTATCTTCCGGCTGCAGGAACTTTTATATCAAAGGCGATCCAGTCACCGTTCTTCGGAGCCTGAATACGTGTGAAGCTTGAAACACCTGTTTCCGTTCCTGCATACATAAAGACGGCATACTTTCCGGGGATCCAGGTGGGGCCTGTGGAATTGTACTGCCAGTTACCCTCACCGTCAACGCCTGTATATTTATAGGTGATGCCTCGGACGTCTTCTATTCTGTCGCTTACTTCCGGGAACTGGGGAAGAGGATTCTTTGTGGAATCCCAGTTTCCGCTTTTTTCAAAGAAGTTATACTGTGTGTCAACGCCCGAAAACTCAGCAGGAAGCTTTGTTACGGTAAATTCCTTTTTGATTATAACGGGATCTTCGTCACCAAAGCTTATTTCCGCAGTTATTTCGGTCTTTCCCAGCCCCTTCAAGAGAAGTGCGTTTCCGCTTGTGGGAGCTTCCGCAACGGAGGGGTCTGAGCTTGTGTATTTAATATTTGCAAGTGCCATATCGGCAGCAGTACCGTCACTCATAATACCTGTGGGAGTTACTTTACCGCCCGAGGAAATTTCCATATCGGCATACATAAGGAGAGTCTTGTCTCCGCCGTCGAGGATAATGTTACCCACGACACCATAGCTTGAGCCCTGAGGAACTCTGAATGCCACTCTGTGCCAACCTGCCGTGAGGTTTACGTTACCTATGTATGAAGGCTCTTCTCTGAGAGTGCCAAATTCCGTTGATGCGGCACTTTGGCAATTAAAGCTGTTTACGAAATACGCATCACTTACGGGAGAATCCGTTGCATCAAGAGGTGAAACGTATACCTTTTCATCGCATCCGGAATCGTCTTCGCCGTGCTCCATGTACATAGTATATATTCCGCCCACGGGGACATAGATGTTAAATGCCATCCAGCGATTCTGTGCAACTCTTATTCCACCCTTGCAGTAGGAATATGCCCAGTCGGGATTTGCCTGATTCTGACTGTTGGAGTTATATTCCCAGAAGCCGAAGTTGCTCTCTCTTGTAAGTGTTGCAAATGCAGGCTTTGCACTTATCTTTGTTGCCGAAACGTCTGCGATGTTATATACAAGCTTATATCCTGCCTTTTCCGCAGAGTCAACTATAATACCTGTTTTGCAGGAAACTTCTCTTCCGCCATATGATGCAGTTACGGTAATATCCGTTCTGCCGTCCTCAACAGCTGTGATTTCGCCGTTTTCGTCAATGGAGATAAGTCCCGGAACATCGGGGGTATAGGTGATCTTCACATCTTCCGAAAGCTCGCTTCCGTCGTTCATAAATCCGATTGTGGAGATTTTTGCAGTCTCGTCCTTTTTTATTTCCTTCTTTGAAACGGAGGACTCGATATACATAACAGCCTTGCTGTCTGCATCCTTACCTGTAAGAATGAACTTGTGGGGATACATATTGTATGTTCCGCTTCTGTCGTTCTTACTCGATGCGTGGAATACAAGATAATACTCTCCGCCCTGTTCTACGGTGAGGTTTACTTCGTCGCTTTCAACGTCAATCTTGCTGACGGTGAGATTTGCGTTCTCTTCTTCATCGTTGAAGAAGCTTATACCCTTCCAAAGCTCCTGCTTATCCGTGTTTTCGAGAACAGCCGCAAGAGTTGTTGCGTTGGCAGACGCCGGGAGAAGGTAAATATCACCATTGCCGCCGCCTGTTCTGTTTTTATGATAAATAAGCTTTGCGCTGTATTTTCCGGCATAAGGAATGTTAATCTTTATTGCGCTGTAGGGAACGGATGCAGTTGACCCGATAAGTACGCCATATGCAGACTGGGTCTTGATTGAAACAGCGTTTACCCCTGCAAATGCCCATGTACCTGAAGTATTCTTATAGCCTGCGTTGGTTGCATCTATAACTACGTTATTTGATGTTGTACCGTCAATCTGATTAAAGTCATAAACATAAGAAGGTGCCGCCGGAAGTGGCTTCTTTACCTTTATGGAAACCTCGTCCGTGTCTGATTTATCGCCGCATACACCCGTTACGGTTATGGTTGTCTCACCTTCGGCAAGAGCTGTTACCTTACCGCTTGCATCAACGGATACAATTCCCGAATCCTTGGGTGCATATGTATATGTAACCTCGCCGGGAAGAGCACTTCCGTCTGAAAGTGCGGCAGTTGCGGAAATATAAGCATCTTCACCCACTTCGATGATGCTTGAGGAAATTGAAGCATCAATTTCAAGATCTATCGAATAGGGTGTCAATGTGATTTTTGAAAGATTGAATGCCTGATAGCCTTCACTTGCGGTGCTTATGGCATCGTTTGCACGCATTGCGGTGCGGTTTCTCTCAAATGTTCCGTTAGGGGTTGCAAAAATAAGTGCATAATAGCCCTCTTTTCCCTCGGGAACGGTTACCTCAAACTCCTCGGAAGGATATGTGCTGCTTCCGTCGTGGATGGTCGAGCTGTCGTGCCAGCCGAGAACCACGGCATCCTCAGAAGAATAGAGTGTATTTACTTCTCCATCATTAAGAGTTGTCTTGGATACGGGAACAAATCTGACCTCGGTATGTACGCCCCAGGTGTGAGCCGCTTTATTGAAAAGTCCAAGGTTGTATTTTCCTGCCTTTGGGATTTTTATGATAACTGCAACGTGGCTGCAGATACCTGCTCCCCAGTTATCGGTACCCTTGTAGCTGTTTGAGGAAGCCTCGTCAAAATAACGTGTCATATAGAGAAGAAGTCGGATTCCGTCAGCCGTTACCTCGCTGTAGTTTCCTCCGCTACTTGTGGCATTAACTGCAAATCTTGTGTTTGCAAGATACCACTCATCGCTGTCACTTCCGCTTTTCGGAGTGATACCCTCAAAGGTCGTGCCGTAGTTGTTTTTAAGTCCCTGTGCCGTTGCGTTAAGAGTGGCTATTTTATCTGCATCAAGGGAACTTGTTGTGAGGTCATATGTATATAAGGGTGCTCCTGCCGCTTCTACTGAAACTATCGGAATGACGGGGAGAAAACCCACCATCATACATACAACCAACAGAAATGATAATACTTTTTTCATAATTACCTCCGGTTTCCGAAAAATCTTCCTTTACTTACTGTAGTAAACCTTGCCGTCTTTCGTAATTGCATAACCTACATAGCCTTCGCCGATATCGTCAATAGCCGCAATGTGGTTTGCATCTTTTCTGTTCATAACTGCACGATTTATGGAATCAACGCTTGCAGGAGCTCCTGTTATTCCGAAAGCGATTCCACGCTCTACCGCATCTTCAAAGCCGATAAACTCTGCAACGACTGTTGTTTCGCTGTCTTTTGTGACCGAGCCGATGAGGATTTTTCTCACGGTATCAGAAGCGGGAGCATAGTCGGAATAAACTGCACGGACTTCGCAATTTCCCCATGCGCAGAAGGTGTATTCACGGTCAAAGCTTACGATTTCGCCGTTCTTCGTCCAGTAGTTGAAGAGCTTTGTGTTATCTCGTCTTGCAGGGGCAGAGAGTGTTACGAGATCACCATATGCAGCCTCACTTTTTCCGCCCTCAATTTCAATGCTTACATCCGAATCCGTTGTAACCTCGATTGCATCGGAGGAATCTCCATAGCTTGCAACAAATCTCATATCGCCCGATACCTCAACCTTTTCGCCGCCTGCATAGAGGTTTTCATCTCCCGAAAGACTCCAGCCGATTGCCTTGCCGAGTCCCGGAAGGGAAACCTTATCAAGGGAAAGGGTTGTTATCTCGCCGTCT
>JAFSEA010000071.1 GCA_017435965.1 Oscillospiraceae bacterium | reverse complement strand
TCAGGTTTTCAACAAGATTCTGAATTACAGGTGCATCGGCTACCTGAAAGTGCATATATCCGGCAGAAGGGACATCTCCGTGCAGACAGTTGAGAATAAAGCGCCTGAGTGGAGTGTTTTCATACCCTAACATTTTTAAGGGACCAATAAAGAAAGATGGAAGGATTATAAAATTTATTGCGATATCTTCTTCTTTTGTGGGGAGTATGCTATGCTTGGAACTTTGGTGCAGAAAAAGCAATTCTCCGGATTTTAAAATGAGCTCATTTCCGTTGATAATGTGAATTGTTTTCCCTCGGCACATATAGACAACTTCAATGTAGTCATGAACGTGCGGAGGTGATTCCTTGAAACGAACGTGAGGAACGATATCGATATGTTTGCCTTTATCAAGAAGCTCGCTGGCCTTGATGAGACTTTTGGGAGAGGCTTCCGGCTTGTATTGCCCGCATCGCATCGCTTCAAGCGCTAATGACTCTTCTTGTGTTAACGGAGATAAAAGCGATAATAGTTTTTGATTTATCATAACAATTCACCTGATTTTTTGATCTTTTAAAACCATTCAACTTCATTTTGATTATATCATTACTTACATCAAAAGGTCAAGAGCACAAAAGGACAATTTTTTGACTTATCAAGTCCTTGATAAATTCTGGACGGTTGGTGTAAAGTTATAATGATCAGGTATATTTTAAGCCTATGAAAGCGCGGGGTAAGAACAATGTTTCAAAAATTCATAAAAGCAGGAAATGAGTATACAACAAAAGAAAAATACATTCCTGCGCCATATATAAGAAAAAGTTTCAAACTTGATTTTATTCCAGATAAAGTCAATGTATGTATTTGTACTCCGGGATTTTATACAATATACATCAACGGAAAAGATATCACAAAGGGATTTCTTGCTCCGTATATATCAAACCCCGACGAGCTTGTCTGCTATGATGAATATGATATTTCAGAGTATGTGCAAAAGGGCAAAAACTGCATAGCTTTCATTCTCGGTAACGGCTTTGCAAATCAGACGGTAGATGAGTGGGACTTCAGTAAGGCAAGCTTCCGTGCGCCTCTTTCTGCATCTCTTTATCTCAAAGCAGAAAGCGACGGAAGAGAATTTGTTCTTGAAAGTGATGAGAGCTTTAAGACCCATCCGTCTCCAATTATCTATGATATGTACAGAGACGGCACTCACTATGATGCACGCCTTGAAATAGCCGGATGGAATTTGCCGGATTTTGTTGATGACGGATGGAGCAATGTACTTCTTGCCGATTCTCCGAAAGGTGAGATTATTAAATGCATAGCGCATCCGATAAAAAAGCAATATGAGCTGAAACCTGTGAAGATAGCTTTGCAGGAAAAGTTCTGCTTTTTCCGGGATTATCCAGAATCATATGTTGAAAAAGGTTTTATGTATGATTTTGGCATGAACAGAGCAGGAGTATGTCGACTGAAGATCAAGGGAAAAAAAGGACAAAAGATTATCATACGCCATGGTGAGACCGTAACCGACGAAGGAAATTTTTGTATAAATTCCGTTTACCTTCCTCGTGCAGATTTTATGGATCGTATGAATCTCTTTCAGACAGATGTCTATATACTGAAAGGCGAGGAAGAAGAGATTTTTATACCGCCTTTCACATATCATGGTTTCCGTTATGCGCTGATTGAAGGAATAACAGAAGAACAGGCAACGGAAGATTTGCTTACCTATATAGTTTTCAATTCGGATGTAAAGCGAAGGACATATTTTGAATGTTCGGATGAAACTGTCAATAAGCTCTATGATATGGCGATAGCTTCCGATTTGAGTAATCTGCATTATTTCCCGACCGATTGTCCGCAAAGGGAAAAGAACGGATGGACCGGAGATATATCCACCTCTGCAGAGCAATTCAGTCTTCATTTTGACTATTGTGATACAATGAAGCTTTGGCTTAAAAGTGTGGAGTATGCACAACGTGACGGATGTTTGCCCGGGATTGTTCCGACAACAGGTGTTTTCTATGATTGGGGTAATGGACCTGTATGGGACAGTGCATGTGTAAATGTACCGTATTATTGCTATAAATATGATGGACGAAAAGATATTCTTGAACAAAGTGCCGGTACTATAATTAAATACCTGCGTTATGTTGCAGGCAGACGTGATGAAAAAGGATTTGTCACTTTTGGTCTTGGTGATTGGTCTCAGGCGGGATCTCTTCTTGAAGAAGGAATCGAAACACCGCTTGCAGTTACAGGAACGGGAACAGTATATGATATATCACGAAAAGCTTCTTTCATATTTAATATTCTTGGTTTTGACGAAGAAAAAGCATTTGCGGATAAGCTCGCGCTGGAAGCAAGAGAATCAATGAGAACTCATTTGATTGATTATGAAACAATGACGGTAGCAGGAAACTTTCAGACTGCACAGGCGCTCTTTTTATCCCTCGGAATTTTTGAAGAGAACGAGTACGAGAGAGCTTATAATCGACTCCTTGAACTGATTGAAGAAAAAGGAAGACATTTACATTGCGGTGTCGTGGGACTTCGCCATATAATAGAAGTGTTATTTGCTAACGGTGATGCAGATCTTGCACTTGAGATGATGTGCAAAAAGACTTCGCCGTCATATGGATGGTTGATTGAGCAAGGCGGAACTTCTTTGTTTGAAATACTCGAGGACACAGAGATAAACAAATCTCAGAATCATCACTTCCTTGGAGATTATATAAGAGTTTTGGTATCATATATGGCAGGAATAAAGGTAAATCCGTATCTTCGCGATATAAATGAGATTGTAATTTCTCCCGTAATCCCTGACTGTATCAGCAGTGTAAAAGGAAGCTACGAAACGGAAAAGGGAACAGTTTTTGCAGAGTGGAGAAAAATTGGCGAAAAACTTGAATTTGTTATAGAGAATGCAGGCTGTTCAAAAGTAAGCTTTGAATTCAAAGGACAAAAGCTCAATATAGCAAATGGCGAGAAGAAACAGATAGTGGTGTAACGAAATTATTTTAAGGAGGAAGTAAATATGAAGAAAAGAATTATAGCGGCGATACTCTCAATTTCGATGATTGTATCATTCATACCGGTGACCTTCGCTGCGGAGAACACCCCTGCTGATGTCATATATGATTTTTCTAAATTGACATCTGTAGCTGCGGGGTCTCTTGATGCTCTCGGTTTTGAAATCAATAACAGCGGAGCATATGGCCAGTGGCTTACAAACTGGAAAACGGGATTTGATACTTCCGGAAAACAGGTTGGACTCAGGGTTAATACAAACGCCGACTGGGAGGCAAGAGATGCCAGATCCAACAAAGCGGCAATGAATATCAAAGTTACTGAATCCGGATGGTATTCTCCGAGTTTCACAGGAGGTCTTACATCCCAGGGACTTAAGATATCAATATATCTTTTAACCGGTGATGCAACACCTGCAAGATACTATCTCGGAGATTATGATCTTACATACAGCGGAACAGAAACTACAAGTAATCAGAAGTGTGTTGTAGGACCTGAAAAAAAACTCAATGCAGTTTATCTCGCGGAGGGAACACATACGGTTGTATTTTGTATCAGAGCGGCGGCTGCAGGAGCATCGAACTTCTACCCATATTTTGTAAACTTCAAACTGCACGGTTTGAGCGAAAAACCGAGCTTTGCAGATGTTGAAACCGAGATTCCGGAGCTTTGCAAAGGCGATAGTGCCGGGAGTTCTGTAAGAGCAAAAATGACAGATGGTTCTTTCTTTGGAATGCCGGACTGGTCTGTAAAAGGCAATATGCTTAAAGCTGAAGATCTCACAGGCAAAAACTATATTGCAATATCATCTGAAAATCCTGATATCGCAGCTGTAACCGATGTAAAACGTGCAGGAGTCGGATATTCTGAAAAATATACCTATGTTGTCACAGGAACAGGAGTAGGAACCACAAATCTTCTCTTTACTCCGTATGTTGACGGAATTGCACAGGAAACCTACAAGAAAGAAATAATGGTTTTGGCACCGCCAAAGCTTGAAAAGATATCGCTTGCGGCAAAAGACAGCAAACTTGCAAACGGAAGAGAAACAATTGCAGAGATAACAGAACTTATCCGCGATGACGGCGGAATTTATACAGGAGATTATGAAATAGAATTTACAAGCAGTAATGCAGATGTTATCGAGGTTGCAAAAACTGATGAAAAAAGTTGCAAAATAATATCAAAAAATATTGGCAAGGCAAAGGTTATTGCAACAGCAACGGCAGAAGGTTTGGCAGAACCTGTTGTTGCAACAGTGGATATAACAGTTTATGAACGCCCGATACTTACATCTATTGAACTTACTGCTGATAAGACAATTCTGAATATTGGCGATAAAGGAAACCTCTCTGTTAAAGAACTGTTGATGAGTGATGGACTTCCTGCATTCTCTGCTACAGACTACGAGTTGTTGTGGGAAAATGACAACTGCGAAGTATTGAGCTTTAATGCCGAAAACGGTGAGATTACAGCTCTTGCGCTCGGTAATGCAGAGATACGTGCAAGTGCATTGAATGAAAACGGCAAAAGAATTTACGGAAAGCTTCTTGTGTCTGTAGTTGAAAAAAGTGATGCACCTGTATCGGATAAAAGCATTGTTGTTGATTTTGGTGAGACAGTAACGGAGAAGATAGACGGAAAGTGGACTGCTGTTAAAACTCCGGGTTATGAAATAGTAACATCAAAAAGCAATATGGGAACATGGATATGCGGTCAGTGCCCGGATGGAGTAGACAGGCTTCGCATCAACGCAGGAGCAACGAATCCGAGTCAGTGCTGGCCACTCAGAACATCTCCAAATTCATCGGTAACATTTAATGTGTCAATTCCGGATGCCGGATATTATGCGGTGTTTTTCACGGGGGGAAAACATAACCGTGGTGCTGCGTATTCTTCATATTTAGACAGCTCGATATATCTTGGCGACTATGATTTCAGCGGACCAGATGCAGTTGATAAAGCTGATGGCGGAGAAAGAAAACAGTTCAACACGGTATATCTTGCTGCCGGTACACACGAAATTACATTCAAAGGAAGGACTCATTATTCAAATCCGTATGTATCACTTGAAAAGTTAGAACTTATTCCGATTGATATAACAGAAATAGCACCAAGTGATATTGTTACGGAAAAGAGTGTTTCGCTTGCGGTAGGTGAAAAGCTTTTTAACCTTGAAGCTTATGTGAAAATGACAGATAACTCGCCATACAGCTTCGGATATACCGCAAATGGTGAAGTAGATAGCAGTAATTTCTTTACTGCAATGGCTTCAAATGACAATATTACTGTTTCTTATGACAGTGAATATAAAGCCGGTGATACCGAACTTCAGAAATTTGATATCAGCGGACAATCGGTGGGAGAATCGGAACTTGTATTGAAGAGCTTTGTAAACAATAGCGCTGAAGTCGAAAAAAGAGTACCCGTAACCGTTACGGATGAAAAGCTTGATTCAGTAGTGCTTGGTATTTCAAAGAAGATTATATTCAATGGTGATACGGCAACACTTTCTGCTGTACCTAAACTCGATAGCGGACGAGTTCCGTCGGTAGCTCCCGATGCGATAGTATACAGTTCGGATTCGGATGTTGTTAAGATAGAAGGAAACACTTTAACAGCATTGAGAAGTGGCACGGCAAAAGTTGATGTTTCAATAACTCTTGGCACCGTCACAAAAACAGACAGCATAACGGTAACGGTTTTCGATGGCGGAATTGCTGATATGAAAATAACAGCAGGAGGAAGTAGGTTTATCCGTTTGGGTGATGTTGTTCCTGTGTATATTACAGGTGTGACAACCGATGGCATTGAACTTGATATTACCGGAAAGGAAAGTCTTGCATACGAATCTCTCACTCCCGAGGTATGCGATGTTGATGCAGAAGGAAACCTTATTGCCAAAAAATCAGGTAAGGTAATCCTTAGAGTCACAGAAGTGACAGATAAGGGAAACAAGAGCTTTGATGTTGAGCTTGAGGTGATTGCCGGAAAACAGGATCTCACCATATACACAGAGGATGAAAGAGCTAACGCACTTGAAAACGCAAAAAAATACACCTGGGCAAAAAGTCTTGCAAAAACTGCATCGGGTTCGGCGGAAAAATATGCTGATATGCTTGATGTTTTATATAACGGACTTCCGTCCGAAGGTGTTATGCGAAGCTATACAGTAGGTGAGTTTAACGATCCGGAAAAATATTACTGCAGATATTGCGGTAAAAACCTTCTTCCGGAGTATGGAGATCCACCATTTGTTATAAATCCGGTAAGCCGTCCGTGGAAAATACAGTGTCCGGATTGCAAACGTCTTTTCCCGTCAAACGATTTCGGAAGTTTCTATGAACTTGGACTCAATGAATACGGCGAGTTTGACCGTATACGTGCACTTGAAGCCCATAGAGAGATGCTTATCGAAAAGGGATTACTTGACACATCGGTAGAAACTCCCGGCGAGGAATACTCCAATGAATGGTATGCTTATTATGGATACGGAGTTGAGGGTGGATACCTTTATAACGATGCCTATCCGGAACTTCGTGATAGCACAAAAAACACTTATAATCTTGACCCTGTTAAGAAATCGGAAACAGATGGCAGACGTTGGGGCGTTGATGATGGCTTTGGCTATATGCCTGGAAGAAGCTATTACAGTAATAATACTGCAGGACAGCAAGTGAAACTCTGTGATGAGCGACATAACTATATAGCTTATTACTTGCATTATTTTTACTACCGGTATTATATGCCGGCGATAACAGATTCTGCAGATGCTTATCTTTACACAGGAAAGCCGGAATACGGATATACAGCGGCAATTCTTCTGGACAGACTTGCAGACTTCTATCCTTCTTATGACCTTTCTCTGTACGGCACAAAAATATGGGCTTCTCACGGAGGTCTATACAACGGAAAGTATATGGGAAGTATCACTGAGAGTGTTGAAGATGCGACTATAATATCGGCATATGATGCTGTGTATCGGTTGTATGATGACGATTTTGTTCTGAACTATATCGCTGAGAAAAATAAAGAATTCAAAATGCGCCACGCAAAGAAGTCTCCATCACAGATACGTACCAATGTTGAGGATGGAGTCCTTCGTGAAATGCTTGAAAGCTGTACAAATGGAGATATCCGCGGTAACTTTGGATTCTCTCAGGCGGTAATAGCGGCTGCAGCTGTTGCACTTGATAACGGAGACGAGACGATAAAATGGCTTGACTTCCTGATAAAACCCGGTTTCGTTAGAATCGGAGATGTTACCGGTGGTGGACTGTATGACTGGCTCATAACTTATCTTGACGGTGACGGACAACCGAATGAAGCTTCACTTTACAACTATAACTGGCTTACCTATCTTCTCGATGTTCAAAGCTATCTTGATGATTATACGGTTAAATATGAGAAGGTAAATCTCAGAACGTATCCGCGCTTCATTAAATTGCTTTATGCGTTTATGCCGCCGATGCTTTCGTCATATAACGCGAATTATGGTGATTCATCGCGTACGACTCTGACCAATAAGGTCTGGATGGGATATGACACCTTTATTACAGGATATCGCTGGACGGGTGACACAAACTTCTTAAAGGCTCTTTATATGAAGTATGAAGATGTTTCTGTCTTCAATGAAGGGATTTTTGTCAAGAATCCGGAGAGTATCCAGGATGAGGTTTTGAAGGTTGTTGAAGATGAAGGTAAATATAATCCTCCGTCAGAAACAATGACGCAGTTTGGTTTCTCTGTTATCCGTGACGGAGAAGACTTCCGCACAAACTACGGTACAAGCGGGCAGGACTTCAGACGCAATTTCTGGATGTATTTTGGATATAACGGCGGTCATGGTCACAAAGATACATTGAATCTAGGTATGGATGCTTTTGGTTATAACTTTATGCCTGACCTTGGTTATCCCGAAACAACCGGTACTCAGCCTAACCGACTTCAATGGATATCAACAACACTTTCTCATAATACCGTTGTCGTTGATGAGGAAGGGCAGATAACTTCCGATAAGCGCGGAACACCGATGCACTTTGATGATACAGAATTGGTAAAGCTTATGGATGTGGATGCAAAAGAGGTTTATCCGCAAACGGATATTTACCGCCGATCAGTCATTATGATTAAGATTGACGACCAGATATCTTATGGTATTGACTTTTTCCGCATCAAGGGTGGAGATAAGCATGAATACAGTCTTCACACAACTTCGGACGAAGTGTTTGAGGTAAAAGGTCTTGGTGCTGTTGAAAAGCAAACAGACGAAAACGGAAATTATGTCGGAACATTAGCATCACCCGACTATCCTTACGGAGAAGACCCTGTTTCTCCTAATGCAAGCTCATATAAGACCTTCTATCCGAGAGGATATACTTGGCTTGAAAATGTGGACAGATATAATTCTCCGGAGAATAAGTTTGAGGTTGACTTTGCGATAAAGGACTTTGAAAAAATGCTTCCTGACAGCAGAGGACTCCATATGCGGGCAACGATGCTCGGAGTTGATGGCACAAACACGAAGGTTGCTTTTGCAGACGGCTATCCTGCACGCTCAGCAGACAATAAGAACATTCCTAGCTTAAGATATATGTTTGTAAAACGTGAGGGAGAAAATCTCGACACATTGTTTACTACGGTTCTCGAACCGTATAGAAATACCAGAACCCTTTCGGATATCACAGAACTTACTCTTACAAAGAAGGATGGCTACGAATTGCGGGACGATGTTGCGCGCGTAATCCGCGTGACGCACGCAAGCGGCAGAGTCGACTATGTTTTCTATGCAACCAATAATGTCGTTACATATACTCTTACCGATGCTGGAAGAACAATTGATTTCCGAGGATTTGTCGGAGTGTATTCGGTGCAGAACGGAGAAAACATATACAGATACGTCTGCGATGGTGATATAATTGGCGAGGCAACAGAGCAAAAAGTCGGAATATACGGACGAGTATCAAGCTTCACCGAAGGCCTTGAATTGGAAAATGAGATTGTACTTACTTTGAGCGAAGAAATAAGTGAGGGTGAAGTGGCAGAGCTTGCCGGAAGATATGTGTTTATCGAAAATGACGGAGTGAGAAACGGAGCATATCAGATAAAGTCGGCAGAGCTCAAAGACGGAAAGCTTATACTGAATACAGGTATGGTGGACTATATCCGTGCACTTGTTGATCTGTCGGATTTAAATGGTGGCTTTACCTATAACATTGCACCTCGCCAGGATGCTTATATTCCACTTTCATATTCCGAAAGCAAAGAATATCCGTATTTCACGCTATCACCAAAGAAACTTTCTGTCAGTGCAGACAGTGTGTTGAAAGCAAAATTTGAGGCAGAAAACATAAATGGCAGCACAATAACCTATAAAGGAACAGTACTTCCGCGTGGTGCATCTGTGGATTCTGCAACAGGCGAACTCATATGGAAACCGTCGGCATCTCAGGTCGGTGATAATCATATCGCAATAACGGCATACGATGAATTCGGACGTCAGACTACTGCGAATGTTATGGTATCGGTCCATGGTTCCACAATAGGTGGGATTTCCGGTGGCGGCGGTGGAGGAGAAACATCTGTTCCCACAAATCCCTCTGTGCCTGATAAGGATGAAGAAGGAACAACAACTCCACCCAAACCTTCAACAGAGGAAAGTGGTAAAGAAGATGAAAAAGTCCGCTTCATCGACCTTGGTGCTTATACCTGGGCAGCTGATTCTATCAATTCTCTTGCGGATGAGGGAATAATCAAGGGAACAACCGATAATACCTATTCGCCGGCAAATAACATAACGAGAGCAGATTTTGCAATACTCCTTGTACGCGCATTTGAACTTGAAAGCGATGATACAGCAAACTTTGATGATGTAGCGGATACCGATTACTTTGCCGAAGAGCTTGCGATTGCGAGAAATACCGGTATTGTAAACGGAATAGGTGATAACAAGTATGCGCCGCGAAACACAATTACACGTCAGGATATGATGGTTATTGTATATCGTGCAATGCAGAAGCTTGGTACAGAACTAAAAATTGCAGATGTTGATTATGAGGATTTCGATTCTGTAGCCGACTATGCAAAAGAGGCGGTTAAGGCACTCATAACCGCAGGTCTTGTGAACGGAAAGAGTGGAAAAATTGCTCCGACCGATCACACGACCCGAGCTGAAGTTGCCGTACTCATCAAGCGCATACTTGATTATAAGAAATAATTTATTGGAGGAGAAAAATATGAAGAGAATAGTTTCAATTCTGGTTATCTTGTCAATGCTTCTTGCATTTATACCAACTGCTTTCGCTGTAGAAGGCGCAACTGCTCCGACAGATGTGGTTTATGATTTTACAAGTCTTGAAAAGGGCTGGACGCAAGCGGATGGAACCGAAGGCAAAAATTTTGCTTTTAACGCAAATGGACAAAACGGCTGGAAAGTTCTTGATCCTGCAAACGGGAATTATTTAAAGCTCGCTGTGAATAATGACTGGGATATAAAGCAGACTGCTTCTCGCAAAGCCGGGATAGACATTACCGTCACAGAAGACGGATGGTATACACCGAGCTTCACCGGAGGTCTTACACAACAAAATATGAAAGCTTCCATATATCTTGGAACAACATATCTTGGTGATTATGATTTTTCAACAGATGATGAATCAACAAGCAGTTCAAAATGTATAATTGGAAGTGAGAAAAGATTAAATTCGGTTTACTTAACCGCCGGAACTCATACTGTTTGGTTCTGCTTCAGGGCAGGAACAAACGGTGGTTACCCATTCTTTATAAATTTTAAGCTTTATGGATTAAGTGATGAGCCGACAATAACCGGAGTAAATTCCGAAGTTCCAACTGAAGTATTAAACATCGGAGATGTAAAAAAACTCACAGCTCAAGTTTTTGATTCAAACGGAGATACGGTAAGCTATGCTGATTATACTATTGATAGCTTGGCGGTCAAGACAGGGGCAGATACAACAACCTATCTTGAAATCACCTCTGATAATGAGAATGCCGTAAAGGTCACAACCTACGCAAAGGGCGGACTTTGCAATTCCGAAAACACAAATTATTCTATTGAAGCAGTCGGTGGCGGAGTTGCAAACCTTGTATTCACTCCCTATATTGACGGTGTGGCACAGACATCATATACAAAGAGTGTTTCTGTTGCTGGTCCGATAACTATTGATTTCTCAAAATCTGCAGATAAAGCAACCTCTACTCCCGGATACACAGTCGGACCGTATGGTCAGACTTCGGACAACTGGAGAAAAAGCAAATGCGGTACAATGATGAGAGTACTGCAGGTTCATCTGAACTATACTCTGTGGCATGAAACGGCCAAGAAGGGAAATATTATAAGCTTTAAGGTCAATGCTCCCGAAGGGGGATTCTACAATATAAAACTGCAGGGCGGTCTTACGGTTGCAGGTGGTATAATGTCTATATATGCAAATGGCAATTATGTCGGTGATTATGATTTCCATACCGACGATACATCATTAAGTACTGACCGAGAGCATGGCGTTGTTGGTCCGGAAAAGACGCTTAATACAGTTTATCTTTCGTCCGGTGATAATATCATATTTATGGGATTGAGAAAATCACTTTCAACTGAGACAGATACGCGTATTTTCTTCAG
>JAFSEA010000070.1 GCA_017435965.1 Oscillospiraceae bacterium | reverse complement strand
TGTGTTTACCTTAAAGGTTTCCTTTGCATTTGAAGAAAGATGCTTTCCGCTTGCGTTTCTCCAGTATGCAAATTCATAACCGTCGTTTGCAGTTGCTTCTACCGTGACATTGCTTCCGATTGCTACTTCCTTTACAAGCTTATTGTCTGTTACCGTTCCGCCCTCTTCTGCACTTGCCATAAAGTTTACCTTTGTATCGGCAATCGCTTCACCGGGTTTATTGCAGGTTACTTCAATTTCTGTTGTGAGAGTGTTTGCAAGGTCTGCATTTGAAGTTGCTGTGATTATTGCCACGCCTTCCGCCACGGGTGTTACAACGCCGCTTTCCGAATCAACCGTTGCAACAGCCGTGTTGCTTGATGAATATGTAAATGTTGCCGCTTCTGTTGTGGAGGAAACAAATCCTGTTGCAACCACTTCCGCAGTTTCGCCCTCGTCAACATTGATTGAGGATGTGCTTGAGGTGATTTTGCCGTTCATAATTGTACTGTTTGCACCACCGATGAGGTAGAAGTTTCCGACGAATGAGTACGGACTTCCGCTAGTGGCCTGATATCCCTTTGCAAGAACAAAATTTATCACGTAATATCCCGGTTCGGTAAAGTTGTACTGACCAATCGACTTTCTTACACTTTTTGCCGCAGTCGCCGAAGCATTATAAGCGTTATAACCTCCGACCAAATTCTTCGGATACTCATTTGCAGCATCCTTTGTTATATACACATTTATATCAACATCACAACGATCCGTGTTTACTTCCAAGGTGTCAGCCTCCACGCGGTAAGAACCTGCAATCGGTACATAAACCTTAAATGATATCTTCGTGCCGGTACTCATAAGCTGTATTATTCCGGCGCCGTGACTGTACTTTATATAGTTTCTGTCATAGTCCATACCGCCCAGATAACTGTAAAAACCATCCGTTACGGTTTCATCAAGCCTTGTGAGTGAACCTTCTTCTACAGAGGTTGAATCTGTATAGCCCAAGTCGGTAAACAGATGCTTATTTATATCATATTTAATTACAGCACCGTCAACAACAGAAATTTCTTTTATTGCATAAACTTCTTCACCGAATTCATTTGTTGCATACGCAGTTATTTTTGCCTTTCCTGCTGCTCCCGGAGTTACAACTCCATCTTCAGAAACGCTTGCAACAGCCTCATTATCGCTTTTGAAAGAAACAGGATATGCGGATGCATCCGAAACTGCACTTCCGTCATTCATATAGAGCGATGTTTCTATTATTGCAGTTTCCCCGGTACCGCAAGAAAGTATGTCTTTGTCTATATCCGCAACAATTGTTGCAAGGCTCAACGACGCACCTGCATTGCTATCAACAAGATAGAAGGTACCTGCCGTACAATAATCTGATGTTCCGAAGAATCTGACTGTATGAATACCCGCTTTTTCAAAAGTAATTCCTTCTATATATCTCGGCACATCAACAACCTTCGTCAATGCAGGAGCATTTTCTTCATAGTTGCTGAATTCACCCACTTCAGTACCATTGACATACACCTTTGTTCTTGTATCCGATGTATAAGTTCCGCACCACATTTCCATTGTATATGTTCCTGCCTTGGGAACATATATGTCAAACTCAATCCAGTCGTTGCTTGAAATCTGGAAGCCACAGATATTATTGTAGTTAAGTTCCGAATGTCCGGTGAATATTCCGCAAGAAGAATCCTTGAAACTGAAAAATCCGTCCGTCAGTGCAAAATCAATGTTCGTGAACGGAACTCTTTTTTCGCCGTCCACTCCCACACTTGATTCCCAAGAAACTCCGAGCTTCTTTACTGCTCCCAAAATGTCATACTTTATGCGAAGCTCCGTTTTTTCCGTCGCTTCGCCTTCCGCAGCAAAAACCGCAGGAACAAGGCTTAATACCAAAGCAATCGCAAGTATCAGTGATAATAATTTTTTCATTTCATTCTTCCTCCTTATTTTTTATACAGTATGCTTAAAGCATACTTATATACATTTAAAATGTGCCGTGGATATACTTTTATTTCAAATCCTCAAACGCTCTCGCGGCATTTGTCTTCATTGCATCTTTGTCAAATTCCGGAGTGTACTCCATACGAATAAGGTTTGCCTCCATATAGTTGAAAGGTGAAAGAGACCCAAAACAAAGCTGTTCGTCCGAAATAACATTCCGCATCTCCGCACCGGCAGATGCATTGAACGTTTCAAATTGAGTAGTATCAAAATATGTGTTTTTTCGCTCTTTAATAAGTCCTCCGAAATGCTCACCAGCCGCAAAGGGTGAGAAACAAGTCACAAAAACATGAACCTTGTCATTCTTTGACAGAAGAGCAAAATAATCCTCATCCGAGATGTTGTTATATGTATCAAGGTTCGATCTTCCACGGAAGTTTTCAAAGCCTGAACATATGCGAATGGGAACATCAAGTTCCTCCGCAAGGTCAAGAACCCACTTTGCACGGTGCTTCGGTAAATATTCGTCATATAACATTTCCGGAGCAAGGGAATATCCGTGATAAATCGGTGCAAGCTCAAAGCCCGCAAATCCTGCATCAATCATATCTCGTGCATCCTTTTCCCATGCCGGATATGTCGGGTTGACGATAGCCATAGGAAGAAATGTTGTTTTGCCTCTGTGCTCCTTTAATTCATTAAGAAGTTCAAGATTTGCAGCATTAGCATCCTTATAGAAGAAGCCGTTGAGGTTAGCCACAACCATATGGGTAATTTCATATTTCCGTGCAAGAATATCAAGTTCTTGGAGCGTGTTGTATTTTAAATTACGAAACGGCCAGTGTCCGACATATGTATTGATATCTATAAACATAAGTTATCGACCTGCCTTTTCTATGAATCTGTTGAATGCACGACCTGAGAGAATTGTTTTCTTATCCTCATCAGATATATCTGCACCGAGCACCTTTGAAATGGCGGATGACCAAATCCCGTCCGATGCAAACAAAAGCCTGTCTGCTCCAAGATAACGAATGGATTCTTCAATAAGCGGTCGGTCATATATGCTTCCTCCGATATCGGCATAAACATTCGGACAATCAGCAATCGCTTTGATTTCCCATTGCCAATCTCCCCCTCCGCCGATGTGTCCCATAAGAAATGTTGCTTCGGGATATCTGCGTGCGATGTTCGCCATATGATCTCCACCCGAGCAACGGGGTTGCCTCTTCCTTGTTTCGGGATCCATAATATGAGCACAGTGCATCAATATGGGAATATCAAGCTCAATACACTTCTCAATAAGCGGAAACATTGCAGGGTCATCCATAAAATACTGATGATATAGCTTAACCCCGACAAAGCCAAGTTTTTTTACACAGCGTTCAAGCTCGGCAATGGTTTCTTTTATATATCCGGGGTTTACAAACGCCTGACCGTAGACTCTTCCGGGATAACGCTGTATTGCTTCATATACAATATCATTTGCTGCAATAAATTTTTCAGGAGGGCAGTTTCTGTCTGCAGCAACCGGAAGCGACACAACAATTTTATCTATGCCTAATGTATCCATAACTTTGAGTTGGTTGTCTGCAAAAACCGTATCAAGTTTTTCAAAACCTTCATTTTCTCCGGGTACGTGCTCATGCCACGAAATTACAGGGTTTTGTTGCAGAAGACCCGTTATCTCTCTTATATTCACAAAATACTCCCCTTTTAAGAGTTTATTCCTTATACTAATAATAAACCTTGCCGCATTTGCAATCCACAGGAGAAAGTTATAAAATCTACCCATTTTTCTTTGACAATCACAGCTTGCAATGATATAATTTTTCCGGAGGTGATAATAATGACCCCACCAATGGTAATAACTCCAAAGCCTGCTCTTTCCGTTCTTCCGGCAACCGTAGGTACAATCTGTGTACGCTTTAACGGAAATGGCTTACACTTTCACGCCAATGCAGAAATGTACTATATGCTGAACGGCTATGCCGTTCACTATATCGGCGATGAGGTTTTTTGCCAAAAACCGGGAGAGTGCGTCTTCATACCACCATATGTGCCGCACAAAATGGATACCGAAAGTTCAGAGGATACACCCGTTATTTTTTCGGCTTACTTTGACGACAGACTCTTCTCGGAGTTCTCGGATTCTTCGTTTTGTTTTCATCGTCTTTACCCACAATTTGAAGGTATGAAAATCCCTCTTTCCAAGAGCTTTTCTCCTGAGGAAAAGGAGGAAGCGGATATACTTTCCCGCGATGCACTTTCGGAATTTTCAAAGGGGCGCAATGTCTCATTTGAAAAGCTTGCAGCTATTCTTTCCAATTTTTTGAGACTGCTTTGCTCCGAACCTTGCGAAAAAAAGCTTACGAAAACACTTTACGACAAAACCGTCGGAATACGAAAGGCAACAAAATATATGGCAGAGCATTATTCGGAAAAAATCCACCTTTCCGACCTTTGTTCCGTCTCTATCATGTCACGAAGCCGCTTCGTGGATGCCTTTAAAAATACCGTCGGTATGAGTACCGGTAAATATCTCCACATTCTAAGGCTTTCCCTTGCTGAAAGCTTTCTGATTTTTTCAAAAAGCACGGTGGATGAAATTGCAAAGCAAACAGGGCTCTATAATAAATCCCGTCTCACAAGTGCATTTTCGGAGTATTTCGGCACCACGCCTGCAAAGTATCGCAAGGAGCACCGCCCCACAAGACTCCTGGAAGATCTGGAAACCCGAAACCGCAGATCCTTGAACGATGACCTTATTGAGCATTACAAAAGCAATCCCATATAAAAGTCAACAACCCTCGGAAAATTTCCCGAGGGTTGTTGTTTTTATTTTATTTTTCCACAAATTCAAGAACTCTCTGTAAGAGGACTGCAACTTCTGCACGTGTGGTAAAGTCATTCGGTGCAATCTTGCCGTTTTTACCGTTTACCAAACCTGCCGAGATGAGTGCCTTTACTGCATCAAGTGAATATTCGGGAACTTCGGATATATCAGCCATATCAACATCGCCGATTTCAAGCTCAATTCCCTCGGAAACGAGCACACGATAGACCATAAGCATCATATCGCAACGCTTGATGTTTTCACGAGGTGCAAACTTGTTATCTCCTATACCTCCGACAAGTCCTGTGTTTCGGGCGATTGCAAGCTCTTTTGCAAAGTAATCTGAATCCGAAACATCGGAGAAGTTCTCCGTATTATCCGATGTCTTTTCAAAAGCTCGGACAAGAAGAAGTGCAAAATCTGCTCTTGTTATATTATTTGCAGGTGAATATGTGGTTTCACTTGTTCCCTTGATTATTCCCTTTTCTGCAAGGGCGTTTATTGCATCCGCTGCCCATGCGTGATTTCCGAGATCAACAAAACCATCGGTTACATCTGGGGTTTCGGGGGTAACAGGTGTTTCCGGCTCATCCGGAGTTTCAGGCTTATCCGGTGTTTCGGGTTTCGATGTTCCACTACCGCCTCCACCTGAGGTTGAACCGTAAACCTTCACAATGAAGTGTATTGTTGAAGTTCTTTCCGAGTCGTCCGTTGCCGTAATCGCAAAGTGGTTTTCGCCAATCTGTGACGCAGAAGGTTTCCAGGTAATCGCACCGGTATCAGGATCAACTGATGCTCCCGAGGGAAGAGTCTCTCCTTCATATTTGATTTTGCTTCCGTCCTCACAGGTTGCACGGACATTGAACTTAACGATACTTCCTGCCGTTGCGGTGAGTCCGTCATTTATCGAATCGAATACAGGAGCTCCGTCATTTACATAAGACAGCGGAATTGATACAAGCTGACCCTTTGCAATGTTATATACAAAACCGAGAGAAGTGTCATTCTCATCCCTGTAGTTTCTTATAACGCTTACTGCACCGATATTCAGCTTTATTCCGTCATCTGTCTTTTCTGCACTGTGGATTCTGTAAACGCCGTTCTGTACCCCGTCATTTTCGATAAATACATACTTGTCGGAAAGAGCCTCGGCATTCACTTCATCATCGGTCTTTATGAAAATTGAATTTTCAAGTGCGAGGTCACGGGTGAAGTCCTTGACTATTCCTTTTATCTCACTTCGAATGTCTTTTTCTTCGCCTATAACATCACCGTCATGGACATAAGCATAAATCTTCTCGCCATCACCGTTTATGCTATACACACCGGCAAAGCCACGGAAGGAAATCTCCCTCTCGCCGTCTTTAACGGTATAGAGAACTGTATTGTCGGTTGCATACATTACATAGTCAATTCTTCCGTCGATGCGAACAACCTTAATTGCCTTTGCAACATCATTTGCTCCCGGTTCACCTTCTGTCGCCTCGATCTCAATAGCTGACATATTTTCGATATATCGCTCATTTCTGTAAGGCTCATAAACCGTTGTATAGAGAGAATCGAGATTTTCGCCGCGTCGACGTGCAAGGACATATTCAAAGGTTCTCGGAAGTCCCTTATTCTCTGATTTGTTCGGAACGTTACCGCTTGTGAGAGCAACTTCATCCAAAGAAAAGTCATTGAGCATTGTCATTCTGAGATGGAGTCCGTTTCCGTCCTTAATTGCATTTCTGAAATCCTTCACCTTGAAGTCAACGGCAAAGTTTCCGACATTTTCGGAACGTCTTATATTCTTAAGCCAGGTATAACCCTGAGGATACTTAAGGTTTGCAACAACGTGGGTATTCGAAGGATCTGGACCGTATTCCACATCCGGACTTGCATATGTACCGATGAAGTTTCCGTCTGCTTCTCCGTTGTCGGTTTGGTATTTCATCACGCCGAGACCTTCTGTTTCAAAAATCTCATCGGAATAGCTGTGGAAGCTGTAGATGTGGTCTTCTCCACCCTTTACACGGAAGAAATCAACACCGTAGGAAACATCGTCTCCTGCGTTTATCATAAGAAGGGTTCTTCTGTAAATCTGAGTTTCACTGTATGCCTTTGAAGCATCAATATCCATAACCTTGACTTCTCCTGCATCGTCAAAGTGAAGCGGATAGCCGTGAATACCGACATCTTTCTGGGATTTTTCGTTTACTGTTACGGTATTATGGGCAATGGTTGCTTCCATCCACTGATATCTGTGTGGGTCGGTACTTGCAACCTCGGGATAACCGTTATCCGGTGCGAAGTTGAGACCGAATGCCTCAATTCCGAGGTTCAATGTATCGAGATGCCCATGTCCCTGGTTTCTTCCGAAGTAAATCCAGAAATCGCGGAGGGTGTTTGTATGTGTGGCATTTGCCGCATCTGCATACTTTCCGCCTGCACGGAGTACTGCAAAGCCAAATCCCGTCTGCATTTCGCTGGGAACGGAAATATCTCCGTCAAGACGTGCGAGAATATCCTTCTCCATATTTTCGGGGTTCTTTGTGAAGATATCATAATGGAGTCCCTTTTCGGTATAGCCATTTCTTCGATAGAGGTATTCTGCAAGCTCTGTTCCAAGCGGCGAATCCTTAAGTCCCATAAATCCGCGGATCAGACAGTCTATGCTGTCCTGATAGTCAAGGCTTGCGGTTGCACCCGTATCACCTATCTGTACGGTAAAGGAATCGACAAGCACCATCGGGATAAAGGTAGTGAACATCTTTGCATATTTGGGATTCTGATAAAGATCATATTTAGGGTCTTTGCTGTACATCGAAAGGATATCTGCACAGTTATAGAGCTGTTCAATCCAGGAGCTGTTGTATCTCGGTGACGCTTCATTTCCCGAACCGTCTCGATCAACGACGTCAACAAGCTGAACGCTTAAGTTTCCTCCGGTATTTTTTGCGGTGAGAGTTGCTTTGTCCTCCGTCCACTTACCGGGCTGATAAATCCAGTCTACCACCTGACTGCTCTCAGGCTCACTGTCAAGAACGAGAGCCATCATTGCAAGGGTTTCCTGGAGCTGACCGTAGTTTCCGTAAATCTCGCCTTCCTTTGCGGATTTAAAAACATCTCGCAAAAGTCCGTCTTCGATATTTGCCCATATCTTTTCTCCGCTTGTTTTGGAGTTTTCAAGGTTATATTTTATTGCCTTTTTGGAGAGAAAGTTTACAACTTGCGGATCATTATATACAGGATAGAACGCATCGGCATACTCCATAAAGGCCGTTACATATGTATTGTCGTTGATTCTTCCGTAAATCTTACCGTAACCCGAGCCGCCGTGTGAAACGAGATACTTCTCATCCCATTGCTTATAGGAGAAGCTGGGATAGAGGTCTGCGACTCTGTCAACAAGGACAGCACCTGCACGGCCGTATTTTATATCATCTGTATAGACATAGGCAAGACCAAGCTCACGGATTGCGTTTCTCACATCAATCCAGAGATTATGTGTATAGAATGCGATATATCCGTGACGCTCCTCTACACCATTGGGATATGTTCTTCCCGGAAGGTATCCGAGACCATCATCAACACCCCATTTTTCACCGTCAATCGCATCACCTGTCATCGGGTCTTTATTATAGCTCGGACTTTGTGGGTCATAGAGCTCCGGGTATAAGTCATTATGAAGTGCATCCTTCTCACCGTTTGCAACAGCTTCGGCATTTGCCGCAACTGCACGGTCACGGTCATAGTAGCCGTGCTCGTCAAGACCTCTTTCATAGAGAAGAGCAAAGTCATTTGACGGGAAAAATCTCTTACAGTCGGGGCACTGCACCTTCCAGGGTCTTGCATAGATATTTGTTTCATAAACTCCGCTTCCGCGGCTTCCGTATTCCGAAAGGTTGTCGTTTCCGCAGTAGCGGCAATAGATATAATCCGGATCCCCCTCAGCACCGACACGGTTTGAACGGGGAATACCCTCACCGGGCATCATATCATAGAGCTTTTCATAGGTATCAAGTCTTGAATCTGCACCTCTTAATGCTTCATCGCGCAGATCTTTTGCCCACTGGTATTTCTGAATATTTTCCTGAGCGGCTTCGCGACGTTCATAGGTATAGTATGTCGGTCCGCGCTTTGTTGTCGGCTCGCGGAAGTTTACTTCGTAAGGCTCGCTCACGTAGGTTTCTCCGCCAAAGATTGCAGTAGCTTTAACAGCTACAGTTCCTGCATCAGCAAATGTGACATAGTTGCCGTCAACAATTTCACCCTTATCTCCCACAATTTCATATGTGGTATCGGAAGGCGAGACTTCAATACTTTTTCCGCTGTTGAACACAAGGGTTGATGTGAGCTTTACTTTTTCGCCCTTGAAGTTCACGTCATCTGCAGAAACCGAAACTTCCTTTATTCCGCTTGCATCGGTTACTGTGATTTCCTTTTTCTTTGTCAGGGTTTTTCCGTTATGGGTAACTGTTACATAGACATTGGTCTTTCCGTGTCCTGTTGCGATAATCTCGCCGCCGAAGCACTCGGCAACGGTATCGTCTTCACTTCCGTATACAACAGTGAGTTCTTCTTCCGGAATCACGCTTCCGTCAAGAAGCTGTGCCGAAAACTCCGTTTTACCCTTATCTGATGTTCCGTCAGCATAGATATTATATTCTGTTTTGTCAACATCAAATTCGAGTGTTCTGAATATGTTGCTTGCATCAAGCTCCAGAAGTCCCACATACTGACGTGAGTTGCTGCTGCCCTTTTTGCTCGCCTCAAAAACAAGGATATGTTCGCCTCTTGCAAGGTCAACTGCGCCCAGTTCATCCACTACCGTTTCAACATTTGCAGGGCCAAAGTAGGAAATATCTTTTCCGAGAGGCTCGGTATTTTTGATTACCGCTGAAATATCGGTTGTGTCCTTCGGCAGGATATACATATTACCGTAGCCACCGAGAGTTGAGCTCTCGCTATGGGTGAGAGTTACAAAATATCTGCCCGGAGTCGTTACCTTGATGCGGAATGCCACCCAGTCACCGAGTGCATGGGTGCGAAGCTCTGCACCCCACTTATGTGTTACGCTCGATGCAACACTTCCACCAAAAGCATTTTCATATTTCCAGAGTCCGCGTGTAGTTCCATATTCTGTTATCGTGTTGATTTTGACACCCGTTGCAAGTCCTTCATTGAAGTCATAGGCAAAGAAGGTCTGCGGCTCACCTGCAGGTGCAACCGTAACATCAACGCTTCCCTTTGCAAAGCTGTCCTTTGTTTCAAAGGTTATGGTTGTATTACCTTCGGAAACACCTGTTACATAGCCGTTTGCATCAACTGTTGCAATACCTTCATCAAGGCTCTTGAAGCTGATATCCCGATGCTTCACTTCACCTTTTGATTTATCGCTCATTGTTGCGGTAATTGTTATGGGCAAATAGTCCTCAACGGGAATATCGCCCTCAATGCTTCCCGAAAGTGACATAGGTGCTACTTTATCGCCACCCGAAAGGGTGAGCATTGTCGGATACTGTGCCATTCTTGCTGCAGTTCCTGTGTAGTTCGGAGAGTTTCCGACATATGTAAGCACAAGAATATATTCGCCGATATTTTCAAAGGTATAGTCTCCAAGCTCTGTTTCGGAGTTTCCGGTTTCTGCATTATAGAAATCAACTTCCTTTGAAAGCTTGTATTTATCGTTTTTAATTCCTTCCGAAATATCTGTGCCTGCAGGCATTATATACCACTGTGCAACACCGCCCTGGTTTCCGATGAGGTGGCTTAAAACGAGCTTATATGTTCCCTTAACCGGAACATTTATTGCAAATGCACCCCATTTATCTGCACCGAGTCCCTGAATCTGCATGCCATAGCTTCTTGCCTTAAAGCTGGCTTCAGTGGTTTCAAAGTTATCGCTTGCGCCAAAATATTTCCAGAAGTTATTTGTTGTTTTGTATGTTGTTTCACGACCATCGGCAGAGGAATCCTTGAAATCATAGGTAATCTTATAATCTGAATAAATCACTTCAGGAATTTCCGGCTCCGGTGAGTTGTTTTCCGTAAGCGTTATGCTCTGTGGGAACATCTGGAAGCTTCCCGTGCCGCTTCCCGTTGTTGCAGAGAAAACAACATAGTGTTCTGTTTCTCCCTCTGCAACAGTGAATCTGCCAAGCTTTGCAATTCTGTCGGCATATGCAGTTCCTTCTCCCGATTCGCCTGCTCCGCTGCTGTCATAGGATATTGCGGTGGTGTTTATGGGAGTCGCTGTTGAAAGTGCTGTCCCGATATCGTTTGTTGAACTTACCGGAAGAACATACACATTACCGTAGCCGCCATTTGTATTATGTCTTCCGTATTTGAGACTCACATCAAAGCGACCTGATACAGGTGTTGAAATCTTTATTGCAAACCAAGCGCCTTCGGCAGTAGTTCTTCCCTGAATACCATAAGTGTATCCACCACCTGAAATCTGCTTGTATAAAGCATCGGCATCATCTGTACCCACCCATGTTCTCGCAAAATTATAGGAGAGTGCCGTAACGCCTGCGGAAGCTCCTGCCCACATCCATGTATTGCCTGTCTTTGAATAGTCGGTGTAGGTGTTTCCGATATTGACCTTATCGGAGGCAACATTCTTATTATAATTAAGCTCATATACAAACGGTCCTGTAACGGGGGTTTCGTTTCCGCCTTCGTTTCCACCCTCATTTCCGCCGCCTGCACTTTCCTTCTCCGTAAGGGTAAGCTCGGACATGTACATACGATAGTTGCTTGCACCCTTCTCAGTTGCCGAGAAAACAAAAAGATATTCTCCCTCTTTTCCTTCTTCAACAACGATATCGGAGAGAGAAGTCGTTGTCTGCGTTCCGCTTGAAGCATCGTAATATGCAATATTCTCTCCTATAGGAGTTGCAGAGGATATTGCAGCAGGAATATCCGTTGTGCTTCCCGGAAGGAAATATACATTACCATATCCGGCAAGGCTTGTGCTTCTGCCATACTTGTAGTTTACGCCAAAGGTTCCCGATGTGGGGATTTTTACTTTAATTGCAACATAATGCCCCACAGCAGAGGCGTTTGCCTCAATGCCGAACTTATGTCCTCTTACCGTTCCGATGTTGGAGCTTCCAAATTCCCAGGTGTCTCCCGTTTCGGAATACACAACATCCTTGACCGAGACCGCATTGGCTCTCAGTCCCACGAAATTATATGTGTATGTAATAGGGTCAGCTGCAAGGCTTTGCGGAATCGCCGGAAGCATTGCAAAGAGCATACACATAGTCAAAAATATTGACAGCATCCTTTTTTTCATAAAATTATACCTCCCCGGTAATTTGTGATATATTCCACTATAATTCTATCACGAAGCCATATCCCGAAGCAACATTTTTGATGTTCGTCAAATTGGCATATTTATTGACAGACGCATATTTTTTTGGCATAATATAATCAGTTTGAAGGAGGTGTTTTTATGTGCGATTATCCTTTTGAAATCATTTCGGCATCATCATCGGTCACGCAGGCGTTTGCAATTGATAATTCAATAATAAAAGCACGTAATGTTGACACTCTGCCTCCTACCGAAATCGCACTCCATGCACATCCCTACTACAGTCTTGTCTTTGTGGATGATTGTGACAGCTTCACCACCTATATTGACGGTTGTCCGATAGAATATCTTCCCGGGCACGTTTATTTCAATCCTCCCGACACTCTCCATTCACCCAAAAACCGGTTTGGCGGAATGTTTTCCTCAATAAGTCTCAAGATTTATATTCGGGATAATGATTTTGCCGCAAAGTTTGGAAATCTTCCTTTCTGCACCAAATGTGACGAAGCTCTGAAAAGTCTTTTTGTCAACAACGCAAAGCTTGCAAAGTCATTTGATGATTTGACACTCCCCACACTTTATGAGAATTCGAAAAAAATCCTTGAAACACTCATAAACGCTCCGAAAACCACAATATCACCAAAGAACGATGGGTACGATTCCCTTTTTATCAATGTTTTGAAGTTCATGTATGCAAACTGCAACCGTGACATTGACCTTGAAGAGCTTGCAAACGTTGCGCATATGGAAAGAACTGCGTTTGCGAAGAAATTCAAGTCTATGTATAAAATAACGCCCATAAACTATCTGTATTCAATAAGACTTTCACGTTCCCTCGACCTTCTTATGTCTTATGACCTGCCGATAACTTTAATTGCCCGGATGGTAGGATTCAAACGTCCGACAGCCTTTGCCTCCTCCTTTGCGAGAACCTTCGGAATGACCCCCACGGAATACCGCGATAAGCTCTTTAACCGTGAAATTCCGCTTATAATCTATAAAAGAGATTGAAATTTTGATTCAATCTCTTTTATTTTTGAGATTAACATTTTATAAATATCTCAAAAACAACTCAAAAACAATCCTCCTGTAAAATACCGACAAACAATCAGGAAAACAAACAAAACAAAGAAAGAAAGGTAAGGTATTTTACAATGGGAGAATTTTTCAAGAAGGCATTCCGCGATATGAAGGAAAGCGCAAAGGCACAGCACGAGGCTGACAAGGCAAATTTTCAGGCAGTAAAAGCTGAATCAAAGGCACAGTTTGCAGAGGCAAAAGCAATGAGAAATCCTGAAAAGAGAAGAGAAATGATGCAGAAATCCCGTGATGAACAGATTGCAGAAGCAAAAGAACGGACAGCGGTCGCCGAGGAAAGAATTGCAAACGCAAAGAAGTAATTTTAAAAGGACGAAGTGACAAAACTTCGTCCTTTGATATAAAAACACAAACAAAACTTTAACATTTCTATGGTATAATGTGATAAAACATTCTCACGGGAGGTTGAAGTTATGTTTCAGATACTGGTAGTTGAAGATGATTCCGATTTGAACAAAACCGTCTGTTCATTTCTAAATCGCAACGGGTATGTTGCCACAGGCTGTCTCAATGCAGAGGATGCCTATGATGCCATGTATGAAAAAATGTTTGACCTGATTATCTCGGACATTATGATGCCGAAGATTGACGGCTTTGAATTTGTAAAAACCGTGCGTAGTTTAAACGAGGATATCCCGATTCTTTTTATGACGGCAAAAGAGGATTTCGCATCAAAGCAGAGAGGATATCGGGTCGGAATCGACGATTATATGATAAAGCCCATAGATCTTGAGGAGCTTCTTCTCCGCATAGGAGCACTTCTGCGGCGCTTTGGAATCGCATCTGCAAAAAAGCTGGAGCTTGGCAATTTTCTTATGGATGCAGATGAGCATACCGCCTATCTTTCCGGCGAAGAAATCCCCCTCACAATGCGTGAGTTCAATCTTCTCTATAAGCTTTTATCCTATCCGAAAAAAACGTTTACAAGAACACAGCTTATGGATGAATTCTGGGACGTTGACACGGAATCAAGCCCACGCACCGTTGATGTTTATATGACAAAGCTCCGTTCAAAGCTATCATGCTGTGATTCCTTTGAAATTGTCACGGTTCACGGACTTGGATATAAGGCGGTGCCGAAATGAAATACAAACGGATTCTTAAAGCGATAAATCACTATTTTATCTTTTTTCTGCTTGTTGCATTCGTTGTAACCTGCTGTATGATGCTCTTTTTATCTACCATAGCAAAGAGTCTTGATATAACCTTCACGGAAGAAAACCTGAGCGTTGCCGCAAAAATCACTTTTCTGAATGTAGTTCTGCTCAGCGGTCTTTTCACTATCATCGACTTTACCCGAAGAAAGCTCACAGTTCACCGTCCGGTGAAGAAAATCACAGTTGCGGCAGAAAAAATGATGCAGGGCGATTTCAACATCCGCTTAAATCCCATAAATGAGCATTTCGGGGATGAGAGCTTCAACGAGATTATAAGCTGTATAAACAAGATGGCACTGGAATTATCAAGCGTTGAAACACTTCGCAACGATTTTGTTTCCAATGTCTCCCACGAGCTCAAAACTCCGCTTTCGGTTATCTCAAACTATGCAACACTTTTAAAATCCGAAAACATTACCGAAGAAGAACGACTTCAATATGCAAATGAGATAGAAAACTCCTGCAAAAGGCTTTCAAATCTCATTTCAAATATCTTAAAACTCAACAAGCTTGAGAATCAGCAGATTTTCCCCAAATCCGCCGAATACAATCTTTCGGAGCAGATTTGCGAATGTCTCCTGCAGTTTGAGACTTCCTGGGAGAAGAAGAATATCAACATAGAAACCGATATTGAAGACGAAGTGAAAATAAACTCTGATGCAGAGCTTCTTTCCCATATATGGAACAACTTATTTTCAAATGCAATCAAGTTCACTGAAAACGGCGGCACGGTTTTTGTGAGCCTTAAAAGTGACGGAGATTATATCACCGCCAAAGTGCGTGATACCGGTTGCGGAATGTCGCCTGAGGTAGGCCTTCGCATATTTGATAAGTTCTATCAGGGAGATACTTCCCATTCAGTTCAGGGAAACGGACTCGGCCTTTCTCTTGTAAGACGCGTTGTTGACATTATGCAGGGCGAAATAAATGTAGAAAGCGAAATCGGAAAAGGAAGCACCTTTACCGTCAAATTCAAGAAAAACATATAAAGGAGATTCAAATATGACAGAAAATAATAACACAAATGAAGCATTCAATTATACCTATTCCGCAAAACAGCAATCGGAAATTGCAAATATCAGAAAAAAATATATGCCTGCAGAAGAGGACAAGATGGAGCTTCTTCGAAAGCTTGACAGGAGCGTTACAACCAAAGGTACAGTTATTTCTCTTATTGTGGGAATCCTCGGTGCTTTGATTTTAGGGGTTGGAATGTGTTGCTGTCTTGTATGGATGGGCTTCTGGTTTGTTCCGGGTATTATTATTGGAATTCTCGGAATTGCAGTTGTTTCAGTTGCATATCCAATATATCTGAAGGTGACAAAAGCAGAAAGAGAGAGGATTGCCCCCGAGATAATCAAGCTTTCCGATGAACTTATGAAATAAACTGATGCGGTGCAGAAAATGCACCGCATTTTTTCTATGATTAACATTTCATAAACATATCAAAAACACTTTCCAAATAAGTTTTCGCTATTATATTCTCATAAAAGAAAGATTTTGAAATGAGGACTATTAAATATGCGAAACACTATGTATCTTGTAACAGGAGCTGCCGGTTTTCTTGGCGGCACAATATGCCGTGAGCTTATCCTGCGCGGGGAAAGCGTCCGTGCCTTTGTTCTTCCCGGTGATAAGGCGGCAAAATTCATTCCTGATGCCGCAGAAATCTGCGAGGGTGATCTTTGTGATATGGAATCTCTCGAAAGATTCTTTTCGGTAGACGAAAATACCGATACTATTGTTCTTCACATTGCAAGCATTGTAACTGTAAACCCCGATTTTAATCAGAAGCTTATTGATGTAAATGTGGGCGGTACAAATAACATTATTGATATGTGCCTCAAACACAAGGAATGCAAGAAGCTTGTATACTGCAGCAGTACAGGTGCCATCCCTGAGCTTCCGAAGGGCACTCCCATAAAAGAGGTATATGATTTTGATGAAAATCTCGTTGTTGGCTGTTACAGCCAATCAAAGGCACTTGCAACAAAAGTAGTGCTTGATGCAGTGAAAAAAAGAGGACTGAATGCCTGCGTTATTCATCCAAGCGGTATTCTCGGTCCTGAGGATTTTGCGTTCGGAGAAACCACAAAAACCGCAATAGATATTATAAAGGGTGCTATGCCCATTGGAATTGCCGGCTCATTCAATCTCTGCGATGTACGCGACCTTGCCGCAGGTGCTATTGCCGCCGCTGACAAAGGAAAATGCGGAAACTGTTATATCCTTGCAAACGAAGAGGTTTCTTTCAAGGATTTTTCTCGTATCCTTGTTGAAGAGGCAGGATGCAAGAAAATAAAGATGTTTCTTCCCATAAAAATGGCAATCTTCATTGCAAAAATTCTCGAGAAAAAAGCGAAAAAGAAGGGCGAAAAGCCACTTATGACCACCTTCTCGGTTTATAATCTTGCGAGAAATAACAAGTTTGATTCAACAAAAGCAAGAAAGGAGCTTGGATATACCACCCGTTCATACCGTGAAACCCTCTGCGATGAAATAGCCTGGCTCAAAAGAGAAGGTAAGATATAAATAGAAGGATGCAAGAAAATGCATCCTTCTTTGTTTTTATAGCTCTATTGTTTTCATTTCGAGGGAGTTAAGAGTTACAAGCTGTTCGCTGTCTTTATAAATCACCTTCACGGTTATTGGCATATCATAATCTGTATTGAGGAGGTATACCTTGTTGCCCTCATATACCGACCAGCGGAGTCTGTCACTTCCCAGTACCTTGATTTCGCAATCTCTTGCAGATGCGGTTATCATCTCTCTTACCATTGCACGGTAGAGAGGATAGAGAGCAGGATGTCCCGGGTAGTTTGCACAGGTAACAAGAGTTGCAATACCCTTGCCTACACGGTTTTCAACCACTGCAGGAAGATCGCTTTCCTCATGGAGGAAGGTATCACTTACAAATGCTGTTTCATATGCACCGCAAAGCTCAAATTTCGCCCAACTTGCATAACCTGCAGAATATATCGGGTCACACATAAAGCTCTTTGATCCGGGGTAGAGAATTTTTTTATCTTCTGCCTCAAACTTAAACTTAACACCTGCATTTGTCCGGCGGATTTCGTTTGCAAAACGAACTCCGAAGAGCTTTTCTATTTTTTCTGTGCTCGGAAGCTCAAGTGCTCCGCCACGCACTGTTGTTTTATTGAGGTGTGCCACGCTCATAAGGAGTCTGCCACCACGGTTTACATATTCTGTGAGCTTATCCATATTCTCTTCTGTCATCGAGTTCCAGCCGAGGAATATGAGATAATCATATTTTGAAAGCTTATCAACGGGAGCCTCTATCGGAATAATATCATACATTCCGTAAGCCGGGTATGTTGAAAGGTCCTGCTCACCGTAGTTTGCAATGTCTTCCCAGGTGCGCTTTGTTCCGATTTCGCTTGCCATACGCCAGGAATGTTCTGCCTCATTATGTCCCCACTCTTCGCCTTCAAAGCCGTTCCATACAGAGCTTCCGCCCCAGCCGCCCCAGGCATCGTGAAGACCCGAAACAAATGCAACCTTGACTTTTGGTCCACCCTTCGGGCGGAAATCACTCTTTATAAGCTCCATTGTATCGCAGAGCACCTTGCGGTAATCCTCGCAGATTTCAGAGTCACCGGCAAAAGTATGTCCATAAGATTCGATGCACTCATCACCGCTTTCAAGGCAATATGCCTGTGTACCTGCAAGGTATGCATATTTATATGCAAGCTCAAGGCGCTTTCTCTTGAGAGGGTCATCGTGGCGCATACCGCCGTACCATTCGTGGGCAACGTATGTACCCCAGAGCTTTGAATCAATGGAGCGTGCAACGCCACGGAGTGATGACACAAGGATATCGGGGCTTCCGCACATAAGCTCGAGCATCGGAATTGTGACGCCCGCTTCCGCATTGTACTTGTTAAGTCCTGTTGCTTCAACTGAAACGATATCCGGCATACCGAGTTTTTTGTCAGTCTCAATGAATTTTGAAACGCTCTTTACATAATCATCGTGAGCTTCTTTAACATTTGCTCTTCTTCTGATTTCAACGGTGGAATCACCGTTTCTCTTTTTGATATTCCGATAATATCCCGGGAATTTGCAGGCAAAGGAGCTTCCCGTTTCACCTATCATATCACCTATGAAATACTCACCTGCCACCCTCTTCATTTCATCAACGGTTTCTTTATCAAACTGTGAATCAAACTCAGGTGAAACGTGCTGAACTGTATAAAGGAACACAAAGTAAATCTTGTTTTCCGCAAGATACTTTGCCCATTCGATAAAATAGTGCTGCGGCACTCTGTCTGTTCTTGTGCGGATGGTTACGAAGTTAAGTCCCGGCTTTACGCAACGTTCATATATTTCATCAATAACCTTATCCGGTTCAAAGGAGTGTTCTCCTATATGAATACCGTTTAAAACAATATCTCTTTCCATTTCTATCTCCTCCTCGGATGATTTTAACTATATTATAACAGAATAAATCGCCGCTTTAAAGATGAAAAAATGTAAAATCCGGCGAATTTTTCTGACAAAAACACGTCCGGAAAAATCCGAACGTGTTTTTATTGTCAAAGTCGAGTTCTGCTTCGTACAGCTCCAGCTAACAGAACCAAAGGCGTGGTGGAGCAGTTCGGCACTTCCGGTGTACCGATACCGTGTCAGATGAACCAACTAATTAAGTCCTAATAATGTCGAACATTCATATTCAGTTGTTTATGTAGCGGAATACCCACTTAGCAGTATTATACCGATGAAACGCCTTCCCGTCAAGATTTGCATATGAAATACTTGCCATCGTGATTGTATCTTTTTATGAAGAGGATCGGCAGCATTTTTGCTGTCGCTCCTCTTAATTTATGCCCCTAAACTATTCATAACTGCAGTTCCAAGCAACTGAACTACAGCTCCATAAAACCAACCATGCTTAACAATATGCTCGTTTAATCTTTCGTAAAGTTTTTTCTGTTTAGGAATGGAACGACTTATCTCTATATTTTCTATTAACTCTTTCACATCGTCCAATAATTCTTTGAGGACTTCTTTATCTGCACCGCCATGTTCTTCTATATCCCTCTCAATTTGATGAATTGAGTTATCGACGGACAGCGTAGAGTCAGAAACGTTCCCAAACACCATGTTTCCGTAGTTGTTATAATTGTTGATGTTTCCGGTACTCATTTTTTCTTTCTCCTTTTGACGCTCGATAGCGTTCTTTTTATCTTCGAAATATGTAAGTGCTTGTGGAAGAAGGTTTAGCCATCCACCACTTACACCATATGGGTGCAGTCCTGTAATCATCCCATATTGAAGTTGCTTTTCCACTTCTAAATCAATAGACATCTGAACATATGCTGGGAAAATCTCATTATTGAACGATACTCTGTTTTCGTCTGAACGCTCGCAGCTTAAGAGACATTTTAATACTTCTTCTGCCGTGGCATCCATAATTTGAAATCCGTCTATAGAAGATTGGTTATTTACAATCGAAGATGCTCTTTCACGAGTAGCAACTCTTTGGGCTTCTCGTGCCGCTTCTCTCGCCTGTTTTTGTGCATCTTTTCGTTTCTTATCCTCCAACATTTTCTGCTGTTTGGATGCTTTTTCTATTGTCTTATTAAGTGAAGGTTTCGCCATTATAATTCTCACCCTCCGTTATTTGTAATTGCGGTATCCATGAATATTGGTCTCATATTTTGCTCCCTGGCTATTATTCAATTTACACGTAAGGACTGATTGCTTTTTCATAGTTTTCTCATTACTTCTTGCAATATTGGAAGCAAACGATTATACATCAAATTTGAAACTTTTGATCGATCTCCTCGATGTGTTAAATCATTTCTGCTTTTAATTATTTCCTCTAAGGTTCTGGCATCCAAAATCACCGTTTTACCTAACGATGGATATTCATTTAGATCAAACTCCTACTGCAAATATTGAAAAAGAATCAAACTACGTTTTGTATCACTATTGATAGTTTTTGATTTGCAATTTACATTGGCTATATTTTTTCAACTTCGGCTCGGATTGTATCGATGCGTATCCATAAAAGATTGTACAAAAAATCATCTTGGACAATTTTTTCTAATGATCGATTCACCAAAGATCCTGAAGCTCTTAATGTAATTTCGTAAAGCATATCATCGGAAATAACAGCACTAATTGCTGAAATCAATTCTGTGGGTAATACCGACATATAATTTTCCAACGCTTTATACAATGCACTGTTTACTTTTTGACAGCTTACATCGACAGCTGCGATTATTTCTTGTTCGCTATGCTCTCCGTTACGAATTGCATCGGTTCTAACTTTAAGTATTTTACATTCTTTGAGAAGGACTTCTTTGCAATGCTTTTTCATTACTTCCCTAAGAACTCTATTTCGTTTCCTATTAGGTAGATAAACTTGAATAATATAGAAAATAACTGCGGCTATTACAGAAATTGATATGTTGTTTGCCAGTTCTCCCCATGGTTGCAGCTTAACTGGGACATTGAAGGTAGGCGACATCTTAAAAAATGCACACACGCAACAGTATAATAGAGCCAATGTGCCAACAAAAGAGATTAGTACGTTGTTCACAATGAAATCAACAACTATGCGCCTTTTGAAGTTTAATTTCTTTTTCATAAGGAATTCCTTTCAGCAACTTTGTTACTTGCTAATCTCAATCCACATCGCCGGACGAATCCACCATTGGCGGTCAACATTCTCGTAATAGCCAACATATCCTGTATAATCGACGTGAGCAACATTAGAAACAGCTCCTGATGTTCTCAAAATCCAATAACAATAATTGGTTGAAACATATTCTGTTGCAGAAGCTCGTCTGCTTGAGTCAGAACTAAAATATGTTAGTGCTTCGTTTTCGCTAAGCAGAAAAACTTTGTCGGTTGTACTTGCATAAGAACGCTCTTGATCGGCTTCGTCGGGATTTTTAATTGTCGTAGAAAGGATCAAGGATCTTTCATTAGCAGTAAAAGCACTGTTCAAGAAATCATTGTTCAACCATTTTCTAATGGTGCTATTTTCCCATGTAACTTGTGCTAAGGTTGTATTAAACGGTTTGTTCTCAATGCAATGTTTGCTAATAACAAAAGCTTTGTCTTCCTCCTTGTCCAACACAATCCACTCGATAGCTTCTGCACCATTACCAAGGTTGTTATCTTGCTCATATGTGCCGAATACGATAACATCGCCAACTTCACAAATAAGAAGCGTATATTTCTGGCTTAGACTGGCTGAATCCTTATAATCACCCAGAGAGTTGAAGATCAGAATTGCGTCATCATAAGACCCATTATTCGCCAACGCAACAGCTTCATTATATTTGTTCTCGTTAATTTGATTTTTGCATTCGGAAATTTTGCTACTGCTGTCTTTGTAATCAATGATGGATTCAAATGCGGTAATTGCAGCTTCAAGCTCACCATTGCTCACAAGATCAACTGCAGCGTTGTATTTGTTTTCAAGAATAGCAGCATTACACTCTTGAATTAAAGCATCGATGTTTTTGTAATCATGCAGATTTTCAAAAATCGCAACTGCTTCTTCGTACTTACCATCAGCCATCAAACGAGATGCATCGTTATACTTTGCTTCAATAATAGCGTTTTCACATTCGGTTATCATTGCATTGCTGTCTCTGTATCCGTCCAATTCTGTGAACATCACAATAGCTTCATCATATTTCTCGGCGGTCATAAAGCCAATGGCTTCATTATATGTGCCTTCCTTGGGATTCACATAATCATCAAATGCTATTGCTCCTACAATTTCATTGAAAACATCCAGTTTGTTGTTTTCTTCTACGAAAATGAAACTGATGTAAAATACGGAGCAATCTTCCTCTGAAACATAAATGTTATAGAAGAATGGTGTTGTATCAGCACTTTCCAATTCGAATGTGATAACAGTGAAATCTTGACCGGCAATTTTCTCCGTTACGCTTTTAGCTTCAGGACATTCGTTTTTGAATTCCGCTACAACACTATCAACTGTAACATCGGGAGTTTCACCCTCATACGAAACTACCATAGCCCCCAAGAAGTTGCCCCAATTATCGTATCGAGTATACCAGGATTCATTGTCGCTGGATTCATCTGCAGAATATTCCCAATTTTCGGGAACATAGTAAGTCAAACCATGCAGACTATTCTCATATCTTTGCGAAAAATCTTCATCTATTGGTTTATCCGTTGCAAAGAGAAAGATGATTCCAGCAATAATCAATGCAATGCTCACAGCAACAATACAACCAATAACAATTAGTGTACGCTTTGCATACTTTTTAACCGCAACAGTTCTTTTTGCTTTTTTCTCTGCTTCAATACGAGCTTGCTCTGCCGCTTGCCTTTCTCGTTCAATCCGCTGCCGTTCTTCTTCAGCACGTCCGGCTTCAATTTGTTCGGCTAACTCTTTGCGTACATCCTCGAAACTTGCCGCAAGTTGCTCAGTAACACATCTGTCAAAATCCTTTTTGGATCGCAATTCTTCAATAGATGGAAAACACTTTTTGATGCGAGAGAGCAAATCGGTGTGTCCACATCTTTCTGTCAATTGCTCCCATGTCGCTGCATGTACAATCGGCTCAACATATTCACGAGCCTTGCCAATGCAAATAGAACCACCGGACAGAACAACATCTTCTCTAAGTTCCCCGATTATTTTACGGCAAGTAGCTTTGTTAGCCATCATATCCGCAACTTTGGAATAGGCTTTCACAATCCTGTAGCGTACTGCTCGGTCAAACCACGCAAAAGAACAGCGGATGATTTACCTGTAAGCGATGCCCACACACTAATGCAATGGTAGTTGATATTAAACTTGATGGGAAATGAGACTTCACCCCAGCTTTCTTTGAAGAACGACAACACATGATGATCCTGCTTGAACACCTTGGCAGTCTGGAAAGAATCGTAATCCAATAAATCATATTTCATCGCTTGCATATATACAGCGATGTTGTAAGGGCAGGCGGCAAAAGCGTTTTCAAGGATAGCCTGTTTGTTATTGGATAGCGTCAGATTTTTCAGCAGATCATTTGAACGACCAATATCAACGTAATCCAAGGTATTGCCGTCAAACTTACCGTTTGCAATCAAGTCTGCCACATACTTGTCCAACAGTTCATAAGCAAAAACAGTAAGAGCGGCTTCCATATTCGGGATATATGTATTATTGATATAATTGCTCTTTTCGCCGCCGTATTTCGAATTCAAGCGAGAACGAAGATCTCCCATATCCTTTTGATATTGAGATTCTGCTTCCTTGCTCTGTTTATTGAGCTTGGAGGCTTCCATTGCTGCATATATGGCATGATTCACAAAGCTACCCGACCATATAGAAAAACCCATTCCTGTCACATGAGACTCCGCCTTGTTTACTGCGTTCTCATAACCGGCTTGCCATGCATCCATCTCTTGAATAAGCAGAGACCTCATTTTCTCTAAGGCAGCTTTGTTTACATCAGAATGCAACTGGTATCCCTTGTTGTTCTTCAAATAGTCATTGATAGTACGTGTAAAGATGCCATGATCGCACAGCTTGGCAATAAACTTCCCGACTTGTTGCTCAATTTCAGTAGCAAGGTCTTCGTCACCAAGCAAACCGATATTATCTTTGGCAATCTCATTTCTAAGCTTGCGCACAAAAGTGCTTGCTAACTGTTTTTGGACGCTATCGGTAAAGGCCAACAAATCAATATAGGTCAAGACATCCTGCGGAATGAAAAACTCCTTACCTATAAACTTTACTGTAATATCGCTCATTTTTCTTCCTCCGTGGTGAACTTCAAAACATCATCAACTCCACATTAGAGAGTTTTGCAAATCTTCTTAATACTATCAAGAGAAATATAATTATCACGCTTGATTCCGGTAATTATATTGGCACTAAAGCCGGCTTTCTCCAACAGTTCGGCATGAGTCACACCCTTGTCGATCGGCAAGTGAAATAACTTTTTATAGATTGCATCCATAGCAATCTCTCCTAACATTATCAATCATTATATCACGAAATCGTGAATAATTCAATGATGGCAAAAATACCTTTCAGTTACAGCAAATCAACTCTTTCTTCAAAGAAAAGAACCACACCGTGTGAGGCATGGTTCTTTTACATTAATTTTTACTTTTCTTCAGCAATGAGGTCGAGGAATCTCTTTATGATTACTGCCATTTCTGCTCTTGTTGCAGTATCCTTCGGGTTGAGGGTTGATTCTGTTCTTCCCTTTATAAGTCCCGAGCCTGCAGTATACTGCAATGCCTCAACTGCATACTCGGAAATGCTTTCTGCATCGCTGTATGAGAGAATGTTTGTGTTCTCGCCAACAGATACATCGTATTCCTTGAACTGTGCGTATCTGTGCATAATTGTTGCAAACTGCTCACGGGTGATATTTGCATCAGGTGCAAATTCATTCTCGGTCACACCGTTTACGATACCATTCTGCTTTGCCCATATTACTGCGTTACCGTAATATGCGCCAAGGTCAACATCGCTAAACGGGATGCTTCTGTTCGTTGCAGGCTCACCCTCCATACGGTAGAGCACCGTCACGAGCATTCCACGTGTGATCTTTGCAGCCGGTGAGAATTCATCTTCACTTGTTCCCTTAATTATTCCTTCATCTGCAAGAGCATTGATTGCATCCGCTGCCCAAGGATATGCACCGAGGTCGATAAAGCGTACTTTTTCATCGGTTGACGGAGTTTCCGGAGTTGTTGTGCCGGTGTTTCCTCCCGTTGTTCCGCCTGTTGTGCCACCGGTGTTGCCCGTATTGCCTGCATTACCCGTATTTCCTGTGTTTCCTGTATTGCCTGTATTGCCGGAGGGTGTTCCCGAAGTTGAACCGTATACATTTATGGTGAAATGAACCGTTGTTTCAAAAACTCCATCACTTGCTGTTACGGCAACGTGGTTTTCTCCAACCTGTGAGCTTCCCGGTTTCCATGTTATCTTTCCCGTTGCTTCATCAAGGGAAGCTCCTCTCGGAAGCGACGTTCCGATAAACGTGATATCTTTTCCTGCGGGAGACTCTGCGGATATCTGAATTGTCATCATACTTCCTGCCGTTGCCGACATATCTCCCGGATTTTCCACCACGGGAGCCGTGTTTTCAACGCTTGTAAGAGGTATTCTGAGAGTCTGTCCTTCGGCTATGTTGTATGCATATCCAAGATCCATATTGTACGGATCAACAAAGTTTCTGATTGTGCTTACGTCTCCGATATAAAGCTCTACTTTTCCGTCGGATTCAGCGGCACTTTCTATCTTATAAGCACCGTTCTGAACCTTGTCGTTTTCTATATACACATATCTGCCGGCAAGGTCACCTGTATTTACGGTCTGACCCTCATCCGGAACAAATGTGATGTAGTTTTCGGAGGAAAGCTCTTTTGTGAAGCTGCTTACAACACCGGTATATGCCGGAACTGATTCTTCTGCGGCATCGGATATAAGTCCCAATACCTTGCCGTCATTGAGGTAACGGTATATAACATTTCCGTCGGCATCAAAGGAAATAACACCTGCAAAGCCGGAGAAGCTTATCTTTTCGTCAACAACATAGCTTACTTCCTGATTTGTTGAGTAAATTACATAATCGACTCTGCCGTTTTTGAGAGTTACCTTAACTGCACCAAAAGAATCGTTCATACCGGGCTTGTCAGAAAGACTTCTCTCCATTGATACTCTTTCTATTTTCTCAATGTACTTGTTGCCTTCTTCGTATGGCTCAAATACCGTAGTAAAGGTTGTATCGAGGTTTACGCCACGTCTTCTCACAAGCATATAATCTATGCTTACATCCTTGTTTGAGGCAGAATCTGCGAACTGCGGAAGTGCCGTTGCAAAGGAAACTTCATCCATAGCCTCTTCGCCGAGCATTGTAACACGAAGTCTTATGTCTTTTTTCTCGGAAAGTGCCTTTCTCCAGTCCTTGACCTTGTATTCTACCGTGAAGTCTTTTTCAATAGTACCAAAGGTTCTTACATCCTTGAGCCAGGTATAACCCTTGGGGTACTTTTCACTTCCCACCTTATTGGGGTCAGGACCGTACTTTACGTCCGGACCTGCATATGTACCGATAAGGTCTCCGTTTTCAGCCTCGTATGTGGGCTGTTCCTTCATATCCTCAAGACCTGAAACGGGAGTAATGTCATCGGACTGGCTGTGGAAGCTGTAGAGGTGGTCGTTTCCGCCAAGCACGTGGAAGAAATCAACACCGTATGCAACTCTGTCGTCTGCTTCTACCGTTATAACCGTTCTGCGATATTCGTCGCAGTCCTTGTATACCTTGGATGCATCAATATCCATAACCTTCACACGTCCCGCATCATCGAAATGATAGGGAACTCCGGGGTTTGCGGTTGAAGCCTGTTCCGTTTCATTTACAACTACGGTATTGTGCGAAAGTGTTGTGTGAATCCACTGCATACGATTCGGATCACTTCCCGTAAACTCGGGATATCCGAAATCGGGAGCGAGGTTTAATCCAAACGCCGACATAAAGAGATTAAGCGTGTCGTAATGTCCGTGTCCGTTGTTTGAACCGAAGTAAATTGCGAAGTCACGTGTTGTATTGTCAGCGGTCTGACTGCTTGCGGAATTATATTTTGCACCGTCACGAAGTGCGGCAAATCCGAAGCCTGTCATCATATCGCTTTCGAGAGCGAAATTTCCGTCTTCCTCAACGATTTTCTCAATATCACGGGTTATCTTTTCGGGATCTTTGTCAAATATTGTGCCACGAAGTCCCTCTGCCGTGTTTCCGTTGTAGAAATACAATGCACGTGCAAGAAGTCTGTCTCCCGTGTGTTTGAAAGCCACAAGGGACTCATCGGGATAAAGTGCCATTCCCTTGCTTCCGACGCTTCCGTAGTCACCTATCTGGGCAGTATAATATCCGCCGAGAAGAAGTCTCGCCTGTGCAAGGAACATCTTGCGATACTTTGCATTTTCAAAGAGGTTTACTCCCTCATATCCGTCATAGGAAGCAAGTTTATCTGCTATGTCGATGAAGTATGCAACCCAGATATTGTTATATCCCGGTGCATTTTCGCCTCCGCTTCCGTCACGGTTTACTTCGTCAATGAGCTTTGCGAGTATTGCACCGCCTGAAATGGGCTTTTCCTGCTCAGGACCTGTGTTATACATCTCGCCCATTCTCATTATCCAGTCGAGCATCTCGCCGGTCTCGGGCTGACGGTTAAGCGCAAGAGCCGCATACATAACGCTCTTCTGCGCCGTACCGATGTTACCTGCGATGCTTCCGGTCTTTGCATACTCAAATGACTTGATGAGAATGTTATCTTCAATATGGCGGCGAAGTGCGCCGGGGCTGTTCTTGAGATTTACGGGGATAAGGTTTCCGTCACCGTCACGCATAAGTGTTCCGTCTTCCGAAGCCTTATAGATTGCACCTTTTGAAGAAAGGAAGTTTATGACGTAAGGATCGTTATAAATCGGAAGGAATGCATCGTATGCCCTTGTGAGCGAATCTGCCATTGTTGTTGACCATACCGGGTCAACTATTGCTCCGCGGTAGTTGTTTCCGCGCCAGTCTGTCCAGCCGTACCAATCGAAATCGGGGTATACGTCTGCAACTCTGTCAAGAAGGATTGCACCGGCTCTTGCATATTTTGCCTCGCCTGTGTAGAGGAATGCCTCACGGAGTGCATCAAGACCGTTTCTTACCATACCGCTGCCTTCGGTCTCTCCTGCACCATACCACAGACCTTCGTGGAGATAGTATGCGATATAGTTATGACGAACGGGACCTGAAAGTCCGCTTGTCTTGTACCATGCATTTCCGTTTGCACCTTCGTAATAGGAAGTGTGGTATCCTTTTTTGTTTGTATCACTTACATAGGGCTGCAGATATCCGAAGCCATCGTCAACGCCCCAGCCCGTAATTCCAAGCTCTTCATCTACTTCTGCATAGTAGTCGTTGTTGAGATAGCCGCCCACAACGCCGTAACCATAGAATGCATACCACTCGGCACTTCCGCGCTTATTCCACCAGGAATCACTTCCGGGATTTCCGCCGGGGTGCGAGCAGGTACAGTTTTCTCCGTCAGCACATACAAACATCTTATGATGCTCTGTGAGTGACTCTGCGTAGCTCCAGGACTTATCCTCAAGGATACCAAGCTCATAGAAGCTTTCAAAATCATTTGACGGGAACCAACGTCTGCATCTGTCGCATTGTACCTTCCAGGGATGTGTTATGGGGTCTACCTTCCAGCTGTATGAACCCACATATTCTCCGCAATAGCGACAGTAAATGTTAAGAGGATCGTTTACGTGTGATGCATGATAATATCTCGGCAGACCTTCCGGTGCAATGAGGCTGTACATAAGCTCTACGTTTTCCACATATTTTTCTGCCTTCTTGACAGCCGCATCACGTTCTTTTTTTGCCCAGTCGTATTTGCTTACATTATTTTTTGCATTTTCACGCATTTCAACGGTGTAAACTGCCGGATTTACCGTTGCATCCCAAGAAACTGAAACTTCAACGGGAGAAACGGTGATTCCCTCTGCCTGCTTGGAAGCAAGATATGCGCTGTCGATAACAGGTGTGATTGTAACCGTTCCTACAGCTTTACCCGTAACTGTTCCGTCATCGCTTACATCTGCAATGTCTTCTGCACCGGAAGAGAGTGTATATGTCACATATTCCGACGGAATTTTCAGCTTTCTTCCGCTGTTCATAACTGCCGAAAGCTCAATTTTTGTGCTTCCGTATACGTATATGTTGTTGTCGGCGGAAACGGTTATGCCCTTTGTGGTATCAATGCCGGAGCTGTCTGTTACCGAGATAGCTATACTTGTATTTACCGTGTTTCCGTCACGGACAATTGTTGCTCTTACGGTTGTGCTTCCCTCATTATTTGCCGTAATTGTTCCGTCATTTGCAACTGTAACAACATTCACATCGTCGGAGCTGTATGCAATGCTTGTTATGGACTCGGGAGTGTAATCAATAACGTTTTCATTTGAGTCAAAGAGTTTCGGCACAAGTGTTGTCGTCTCGTTAATTTCGAGAGTTGTCTTGTCGGAAACAAGCTCTGCTCTGTTCATTGCATTTTCGTTTACAAACGAATAGTAAAGAGGATACAATGCATCACCGTATGAAGATACAAGCGAATTTGACTTTCCGAGCTCATTTTTGAGAACTACATAATACTCACCTGCTTCGGGGATGTTTTTCTTTCCGAAGCTGTGCTCAACATCATTTTTAAGCGGTGTATAATCCTTGTAGTAATAATCGACACTGCTTACATAATACTCACTTGTATTGACAAGCAGCTTTTCAAGGTTTGCCGTGTTATTCTTGTTTACGGGAATGATATAAAGACCGATTTTTGCCGCACGGGAGTTGTCGGAGGAAACGCTGTCAATTTTGTAGGTTCCCGCCGTGGGGAACTTTACCTTAAACGCAAGGTATCCCTTGCCCGGCTTCTGCCAGAGCACCTGAGAATATTTTCCCGTCTTTAAGGGCATCCAGATTCTTTCATATCTCTCCGAGAAGAAATCCGTAAATTCATGGAAAATCCAGTTTCTTGAGGGTGAGTATGTGAGAATATCGTTGATATACTCATAAGTATCGCCTTCAACAGTACCCTGTCTGAAATCAATTCTGAAACTTGAAGGATATTCGGGAACTGCACCTTCAACGGTTATTTTCACCGTATCTGTATAATGCTCATTTCCGCGGACAATGACCTTTGCACGGACATTGGCACTTCCTTCTTTTTTTGCAATGGCGCTGAGTCCGTTTTCCGTGAGCACCATCACACCGGTTTCAGACTCATCCACAATCTCAAAGCCGACTATTTTTCCGCCTGCAATAAGCTTGCGGTTTGCAAGCTCAAGCCTTACCGTAATGTCAAGCTGCTCGCCCACACGAAGCTCCGTATCTGTATATAAATATGCGGCGGTTATCTTCTGAGTGTTATCCACGGTAAGCGTGAAGATTTTCTCCGCTATGCCGTTGTTTGCAACGATATATGCCTTGATTTCGGCAACGCCTTCGGAAAGTCCCTTGAAGCTTCCGTTGTCTGTTACCTCAACAATGTTTGCACTTTCTCCGTCTGCACTATACTTTATGTATGCATCGGAAAGGTCTGCCGCATTTCCCTGCATATCCTTTGCAGAGATTGAATATATCGAGGAATATTCACCTGCACCTATAACCGCATCTGTGAGGGTTATCGCAATATCCTTTATTCCGTCATCTGCATTTTGTGCACTGACTGTTATCGGAACTTCAACGGACTTTGACTTTCCTTTAAGAGTTCCCGTAACCTTAACGGTTGCGCTTCCCTCGCCGATTGCAAAAACTCTTCCGTCCTCTGCCTTAAGGAGAATGTTTTCGGAATCTTCAACAACATCTATCGAAACTTCGCCGTCACTTCCGTCTATCTTCTTGCTTTCGGAATACCATGTAACCTTCGGTGAAAGCTCGCTGCCGACGGTTACGCCGTCAAGCTCTGCCTCAATGCTTGTGAGCACGCCTGTGGGCTTTACGTATTCAAGAGTGAGGTTTGAAATGTGCATAACGCCTGTCTGCTTTGCATTGAAGATAAGCACATATTCCTTATCCTCTTCAAGAGCAAACTCAGATGTTCCCGAAAGGCCTGCTATGCCTCTTGTGTTGGTTGTTGTTCCATAATAATTTGCAGAAGCCACCTTGTAATCACTTGAAACGCCGAGAGAAGTGAAAGGCTTGCCCCCGATTCTCTCCGCATAGAGAAGGCTTCCCGAAAGAGCATAAGGAACAATGTCTGTTCCGTATGTTTCTGTGTTACCTTCGGAGAATACCGTCTTTTCTGTTTCGCCATAGGGGAATACATAAACGTCAATCTGTTTTGAACCGTTTGAGAATGTGCATCCTGTCATTTCCTTGACGGTGTATGTGGAAGTAGCAGGGGGTTTGATTTTGAATGCTATCCATTCTTCTCCGTCAACATATTCAACACCCATTGTGTGGGGTGAGGTGTGTAGAATATAAATATCACAATAGAGCCACGCCGCAACCATATTGGTTGTGGTAACACTACCGAAGCGTCCTCCGCAAAAACGTGCATTTGTTCCGAGATATGCCCAGTTCTCGCCCGGATTTGCAGGTGATTTCGGAAGTTCCTTATATTCCGGATTCCAAACTGAGGTATACGTGTTTGTCTGCCAGGATGCAGGATCACCGCTTCTTGTGAGTATTTCAAGGGTGTCCTTACTCTGTGTAACATCGGAACGGCCTGTCTTGGTGAAGCTGTAGGTTACATCCAGCATTTCAACAACCTCTACAGGCTTGTCATACTCAAGGGTGAGGTTTGCAATATGCATAACACCTGTCTGCTTTGCATTGAAGAGGATAACATATTCTTTCTCTTCTTCAAGCTCAAACTTCGATGCTCCTGAAATAGGTGCTGAACCTTTGGTATTTGTGGATGATGCATAGTAATTTGCCGAAGCCACCTTGTAATCGCCGGAAACGCCGAGGTTGCTGAATGCCTTACCCCCGATTCTCTCTGCATAGAGAAGGCTTCCCGAAAGAGCATAAGGAACTATTCCGGTTCCGTATGTATCTGCGTTTCCTTCGGAGAATACCGTCTTTTCTGTTTCGCCATAAGGGAATACATAAACATCTATCTGCTTTGAACCGTTTGCGAAGGTGCATCCGGTCATTTCCTTGACTGTATATGTTGAGGTTGCAGGAGCTTTAACGCGGAAAGCAATCCACTCTTCTCCGTCAACATACTCAACGCCCATTGTGTGGGGTGAGGTGTGCATAATATACGGATCGCAGTAGAGCCACGCCGCTGTCATATTCGTTGTGGTAACACTACCGAAGCGTCCTCCGCAAAATCTCGCATTTGTTCCGAGATATGCCCAGTTCTGACCTGCATCTGTGGGAGCTTCCGGATATGCTTTATATTCCGGATTCCACACGGATGAGTATGTATTTGTCTGCCAGGATGCAGGATCACCACTTCTTGTGAGTATTTCAAGAGTGTCTGCACTCTGTTTGACATCCGGACGACCTGCTTTTGTAAAGCTGTAGGTTACCGACAGTTTTTCAGGTTCCGTAGCAGTCTCTGCCGCACTTACAGAAACCGGAACTGTAACAGCAGGAACAAGTCCGATAATCATTACCAACGTAAGGATTATTGCCAAAAGTCTTTGTTTCTTCATAACTGTTTTCTCCCTTCTTTTTTCCACACTAACATAGTGCTTATGTTTATAATTTTATTTATTGAAGTTCCTTTTGTAAATACAAAAATTGTCATATAGTCCAAGCTTTTTAAAAAACTCCGCATATCAATATGATAAAAAACGAACTGCACGTTGCCAAAGACGTGCAGTCTCAAAATCAGTATTTAGCCTCTGCGTTAGCGGTCCTTATATAAAGCTCTTCCTCGCCCCAAACATTTTTCCATGCTTGTTCTTTAATGTCCACTTTATGTATGTCTGCTCCGTATACCTTGTCGTATCTCATCCAGTCCTTTTTTATCTGCAACGGAGATTTTTTAAAGAGACGGGCACAGGAATGAACAAAACGTGCATCTGAAGAATAACCAAACTCTTCGGCGACCTCTGCAACTGACTTTGTTGAATATCTCAAAATTGACAAAGCTTCATAGGCACGTACCCTTGAAAAATATTCATTGAACGTAAATCCCGTGACAGCTTTGAACTTATTCATAAAACCGCTTTTTGAAAGCTTTGAAATTTCAGTTACATCGGAGACGGTGAGATTTTGCTTATAGTTCTCTTTTATGAAGTCCGTCACAAGTCTTATCTCTTTTGCTCTCTTTTTTGCGTTTTTCAGTTGCCTTTTCGGCATAAGAGAATCGGACTTTTCGGCACACAGAGAAAAAATCGAGGAAATCAGTTCTGTAATACGCACTATGCTCATATTCTGCTTTTTCTCGTACTCTGCCAGAATTTTTGAAAAAAGACAATCCGCCTTTTCTTTTTCGTCACTTGAAAGAGAGGTGAAGCACGGAAGAATTTTTCCGCAAAACACTCCGTTTTCGTAGGTGAGTGCAGAAAATCCGTTTGGTTTTTCGCTCATTTCAATCTTTATAATGTTGATCTCATCAAAATTCGTTTCCGATAAATCGATTTTGTAAACCGAATACGGATATATTATAACAACAGAGCCTTCGGGGCAAAAATATCTTGTATTGTTTATAATACAATAATACGAACCACTGACGGTATAAAGAATTTTTGTGAAATCATGCCAACACGGGGAGCTTTCAGTTTCATAATGGCTCATTGGCACTATGTTATATGGGAAACGCTTGGTCAGCACACTTAACGTTGACAAATGCGGATAGCCGTTAGTCATTCTTCTCCCCCCTCCGGCTCTTATTTTAGATAATTCTATCATAGGAAAAAGAAAATTTCAACTTTTCGCCTTATAAAACAAGAACCGCCCCAAAAGACGGTTCTTGCTCGTTTGTTTTTTACTTTTCTTCAGCAGTGAGGTCGAGGAATCGCTTTATGATTACTGCCATTTCTGCTCTTGTTGCGGTATCCTTCGGGTTGAGGGTTGATTCTGTCTTACCCTTTATAAGTCCCGAACCTACCGTGTACTGCATTGCTCCGATTGCATATTCGGAAATGCTTTCCGCATCGTTATAGGAGAGAATGTTTGTGTTCTCGCCAACAGATACATCGTATTCCTTGAAGCTTGCATATCTGTGTATAATTGTTGCAAACTGCTCACGGGCGAGGTTTGCATCAGGTGCAAATTCATTCTCGGTCACACCGTTTACGATACCATTCTGCTTTGCCCATATTACTGCGTTACCGTAATATGCGCCAAGGTCAACATCGGAGAAGGGGATGCTTCTGTTCGTTGCAGGCTCACCCTCCATACGGTAGAGCACCGTCACGAGCATTCCACGTGTGATCTTTGCAGCCGGTGAGAATTCATCTTCGCTTGTTCCCTTGATGATTCCATCATCTGCAAGAGCGTTGATTGCATCTGCCGCCCATGCATGGTTTCCAAGGTCACGGAATCGGACATCGGAAGTTTCGTCCTTCGGGGGCTCAGGAACTTCAGGCTTTTTTTCCTTGTCTTCTTCCTTATCCTCCGGAACATTGGGAGTTACGGGCTTTGAGGAAGCAGAGCTTCCTCCGCCACCGGAAGTGGAACCGTAGACATTGATATAGAAATGAACGGTAGTTTCCATCGTTCCGTCATTCGCCGTTATCGCAACGTGGTTTTTGCCGATCTGAGATGAGTCGGGTTTCCATGTAATCGTCTGTGCCTTTTCATCAATCTGCATTCCTCGCGGAATACTTGTTCCGATAATGCTTATTTCTCTTTCCGAGGGGCTTTCCGCTTTAAACGAAAATTTAATCGTACTTCCCGCAGTTGCTCGTTTATCATCAATCGGAGCAAATATTGGTGCTGATGTTTTTACATCCGACAAAGGAATCCTTAACTTCTGACCTATACCTACATCATATACATAACCAAGTTCCATTTTACTTGTGTTAACAAAACTGCGTATAAGTGACACATCACCGATATCCAGAACCACATCGCCATTATCATTTTCATATGCGTTTTTGATTTTGTATACGGCGTTCTGTACTCCGTCATTTTCTACATACACGTGCTTTCCTATAATGGCTTCGGCATCTGCGGTTTGACCGGCAGCAGGCTTCCAGAGTATATAATTTTCTTTTGCAAACTCCGTTGTAAAATCCGCTATTTGCCCCGTATATGCGGCAACACACTCGGTTATATTTTCTCCGACGAGTCCTATTTTTTCTCCGTCATTCAGATATGTATATGTAACATTGCCGCTGTCATCCAATGAGACAACTCCGCCAAAACCACGGAATTGAATTTTATCATCAATAACGTAATCTGCCGTGGTATTCGTTGAATAAATAATATAATCCGTACGACCATCAAGCGTTACCTTGACTGCTCCGTAGGCATCACCCAGACCCGGCTTTGATGCAATATCGCGCACCATAGAAACCTTTTCAATTCCTTTTATATATCTATCCGTGGCATCATAGGGTTCCAAAACCGTTGTGAAGAGCGTGTCAAGATTTTGTCCTTCTCTTCGTACAAGGAGATATTCGAGTTCGCCTATATTCGCGTTCTCTTGCTTCTTCGGCGGTAATCCCGTTGCAAACGTGACTTCGTCAACAGCCGTATCTCCCAGCATTGTAAGTCGCAGCCTTATATCACGTTTTTCATCAAGAACCTTATTCCAATCCTTGACTTTAAACTCAACAGAGAAATCTTTTTCGATTGAATCATATGTACGAATATTCTTAAGCCACGTATATCCTCTCGGGTACTTTCCGCTGTTCAAGCCTCCCGGATCTGCCCCATATGCAACATCAGCTCCGGCATATGTTCCCACAAGGCTTCCATCCTGTGCTTCGTATGTTTCCCATCCGGAAGCATCAGAAAGTCCGGATATTGCCGACAACTCATCTGACTGACTGTGGAAGCTGTAAAGATGATCAGTTCCGCCTTTTATATGGAAGAAATCAACACCATAAGATATTTCATCATTTACTTCTACCATAAAAACGCTACGTCTGTACTCTTCGGTTTCCTCGTATACGTCCGCACTTATATCCATAAGCTTGACGCGTCCCGAATCATCAAAATGGTGAGGGGTTTCAACATAATCATTTCCATTGTGTTCCTTTTCATTTACAACAACGGTATTATGTGACAAAGTTGTTCGTACCCACTCCATACGATTCGGCTGGCTTCCTGTTTGTTCAGGATAACCCAAATCCGGAGCGAGGTTAAGTCCGAATGCCGACATATAAAGATTGAGTGCATCAAAATGGCCGTGATTTGTATTACCGCCAAAATACATGGCAAAATCTCTTACGGTATTTGATGTCGTATCCGATCCCGCCGAATCATATTTTTTACCATCTCGGAGTGCAGCAAATCCATATCCCGTGAGCATCTCACTTTCAAGATTAAGAGCGCCGCTTTCCTCAACTATTCTGTCGATATCCTTTATGACTCCTTCGGCATCGGCATCGTAAATTGAGCCATGCAACCCATCGGTTGTTCCACCGTTGGCAAAATGAATTGCCTGAGCAAGCTTGCGATCGCCAAGTTGTTTGAACGCCAACAGCAAATAGTCTGTAGTGAGTTTCAGATCGGTGCTCGCCACAGCGCCGGAGTCGCCGGTCTGTGCAGTATAGTATCCGCCGAGAGTAAGCGGAACCTGTGCATAAAACATTTTTACAAATTTGGGGTTTGAGAAAAGATCAGCCTCCGAATAAAGCTCATAGTCCGCAAGCAACTCTGCCATGTAAATCAAGTTTGTAAGCCAGCCCGCATTGTAGTTTGGAGAATTTTCGTTTCCGTTTCCGTCCCGATCTACCTCTTCTACAAAATACTGTGGCATTGAGCCGCCTGAAATAAGCTCGTTTGCTTCTGCTCCCGAATTATATCCTACACCGTATTTATTAAGCCACTCAAGCATCTCAATGCTTTCAGGAGCACGGTTGAGTGCGACCGCGGCATTTGCTACTGCGGCATGGTGCATTCCGAAATTGCCCCAAAGCTTTCCTCTTCTTACATCATCAAATATCTGAATGAGAATATTATCTTCAACGTTCTTGCGAAGTGCTCCGGGTGTATCCTTAAGATTTATTGGTATAGGATTTCCGTCTTCATCTCGTTTCCAGTTTCCTATTTCATCGATTTCATATCTTGCACCATTCTTCGAGAGATAGCTTGCAACATAAGGATCATTGTATATAGGAAGGAATGCATCGTATGCGTTGGAAAAATATCTGGATAAACCATTTGATGAAACAGGATCGACTATCTTTCCGCGATACTTGTCGCCGCGGAATTCTGCCCACTGATACCAATCAAAATACGGATAGAGATCCGCAATCTTATCAAGAAGGATTGCACCTGCACGACCATATTTTGCATCTCCCGTGTATACAAACGCTGTTGTGAAATTGTACAAGGCATCTCTTATAACAGAAACTCCGGAGTGGTTGTACCATACTCCTTCGTGTGCATAATAAGCCACATAAGTGTGCTGAACCGGTCCTTCCGTTGTTCCGTCCCTGTACCATGCAAATCCATCTTTGTTGTAATACTTGGCATCATATCCCGGGAGTTCTTTGTCTGCGATATAAGGCTGCATATAACCGCGACTGTCATCTACACCCCAACCAACAACACCGAGCTTCTCATCCATTTCTTTATAAAGCTCGTTTGCAAGATATCCTTTGCCGAATCCATAGAACTCTTTCCAAACCTCGCTCATTCGTTCGTCTATGGGATGCGGCGCATCTGTGCAGGAACAATTTTCTCCGTTCTCACAAACAAAAAGCTTGTGATGCTCCATAAGTGCCTGTTCGTAGTTCCAATATACTCCGCTTTCCGTCCTTCCAAGTTCATAGAAACTTGCAAAATCATTCGACGGGAAGAGTCTCTTGCACTTAGGGCATTCAACTTTCCATTCCGCTACCAGAGGCTTTGTTGTCCAACAGTATGAACCGTATTCGACCGACAAATCTTCTCCACAATAACGGCAATTAAACTTCTGTGGGTCGTATTTATGTCCGATATGATAATATCTCGGAATTCCTTCGGGTACTGCCATATTATAAAGTGCATCGACATATTCAAGATAGCTGTCTGCTTTTTTTCTTGCAGCCTTTACAATATCATTTGCCCAGGAGTATCTTTTTGCGTTCTTTTTTGCGTTTTCTCGTTCCTCAAGAGTATAAATTGCCGGATTTGAGTCTGCATCCCATATTACCCGAACCTCAATAGGTTCGATTGTTATTTCTTCAACTCCATCTTTATATGACGGGTCAACCTTTGCCCGGACAACAACCGTTCCGATTGCTTTGCCGGTGATAACGCCGTCTTCTGAAACATCTGCAAATTCACTTCCGTTCACTATCGTCCATGTGATGTATTCTTGCGGAATCTCTGCAACTGCACCGCTATTCATTGTTGCATGAAGCGTAAGTTTTGTGCTGTCATATGTGAATATCTCACTTTTTTCCGCACTTGCTCGAATTCCTGCATCTGCATCTATTCCCGAAACATCTTCCACACGAAGTTCAAGCGATGCATTGACCGTTGCCTTTCCGACCGAAAGCTTTGCGAATATTACAGCCTTTCCGTCACTTATTCCCGTCACCTTTCCGTTTTCGTCAACAGTTGCAACACTTTCGTTCTCCGAACTGTATACTGCCCGAACAAGTGACGGATCGATTTCCAGCTCATTTCCGTCGGCATCAAAAAACTCTGTTCCGAGAGATATGTCTTCGCCAACATCAATTTTTTCTTTTCCGTTTTCCGCAACAAGCTTTGCAGAGCTTACAACGCTTGTATTTTTAAAGTTTACGCTAAGGTTGTACCATGCCTCACCATATGCCTGATTGAGAGAATATGCCGTTCCCGGAACACATTTGAATACAACAAAATATTCTCCGGCTTCCGTTATATTCGCACTTCCGTCAAACGCATTGGTCTCAAAGTATATCCCGGTGTTGCGATAATGCTCGGCACTACCTGCATAGAATTTATTGTCTTTGACGAGCAAATTCTCTAAATCTGCATCATTTTCCTTTGTTGCCGGTATTACATACATTTCAAGATTCGGTGTTCTGTCACGGCAATATCCGTATGATTCCGCAACATATCTTCCGGATGTCGGAAAAATAACCTTGAATGCAAGGTATCCGTTTGCCGTTGCAGATGACCAGAGAATAAAAGAATATTTTGCGGTCTTTGCCGGAAGTTCTATGATCTTGTATTGCGGATTCGGGTTCACAAAATCGTGATATATCCAATTTCGATATTCACTGTATTCTGTTATTTCCTGAAGAGTTGAATAGCCGTCTCCGCTATATGTCCCCTGTCTCAGGTCAATCGAGAAATCAACAGGATATGCGTCATATGAAAGCGCTTCTTTGAGGATCGCTATGGATATTGTGTCGGTATATAAAATTTTTCCTCTTATGTTGACTTCTGCCCTTATGTCGGCTGTTCCTGCTTTTTGTGCCACAACCGTCTTGCCGTTTTCAGTTAAAGCCAAAACGCCCTCATCGGATTCACTTACTATTTCGTATTTTGTGACTTCACCGCCATTTATTATTTTTCTGTTATTGAGTTCAATTCTTGTTTCAAAAGAAAGAGTATCACCCGTCAAAGCCGTATCCGGTCCATATAAAAATGCATTCATGACCGCAGACTCTGCACTCACAGTTATTTCCGTCTTTTTTGTCGCAACACTTCCTTCGACAAGCACAAGAGTTTCTATCGTTGCCGTGCCCTCCTTGAGAGCTTTGAAAGTTTTTCCGTCATCTGAAACTCGCAAAATTTCCAAACTCTCGTCGGTAACACTATGTCTTATAAATGCCTCATCAAGATTGAAATTTCCTCCGTTGGGATATGTCGCCGTAACACTTTCGACAACAATTTCTTCTCCTACACCGATTTCGGTATCCGACACATCAACATCTACCTTGTCAATGCCTCCACTTCCTACAAGATTTATGGAGTGGAGCAATACATAATATGCACTTGTCTTTATATCGCTTCGATTGGTCGTTACAACCATAAGGTAGTCTGTGTATCCCTTGGTGTAGTCAAGGTTTTCATCCGCAACAAATGAGCCGACCGCCTTCTGAACTACCGAATCGGTTGCACTTCCGTTGAAATCTGCAGATGCAACAAGGTTTTCTCCTGCGGTATACTTGTCGATGTTTTCAGAAATTACGGAAAAGGTCATATCTTCCTCATACGGAACCATATAAATGTTTGCTTTTCCGCCCGAAGCATATGTATATCCGCCGACATCCATGATATATTTTCCCGGAGCAGGAACCTTTACCTTAAATGCTGCCCATTCACCTATTTTGCCCGAAAGGTCGAGGTATTTTGCATAAAGTTTGAAGAACATTCCGGATTTATCTGGTCTCGATGCCTTTGCCGCAACAAACGCCCAAGGGCGTGTTTCTCCATAATCAAGGCATGTGCAACCATTCGCAAACGTCTCCTCATTTACTTCCGATGCCGTAAACCCAACGGAAGAAAACCCTTCATACGCATTCTGATAGAACAAATATTGCACATCCTTGCCGGAATATGCCTCGCCGCCCGTAACTGTTATCGGAACACTTACCGATGCGGATATGCCGTCAAGGGTTCCCGTAACCTTAAGCTTTGCAGTTCCAGCAGCTTTTGCATATATGCCGCCGCTGCCGTCGCTGATAAGAACTCCGTTTTTATCTTCTTCTATTTCAAGAGAGACCTGTCCCGAAGCATTTTCGATTTCTTTGTCTCCACACTTCCAGATAACATCTGCATTGAGCCTTGAGCCAACAATCACATCATCGAAGCTTGCTTCGATAGCAGTAAGTTTTTCTTCCGACTTTACTTCATAAGTAAAAGTAAGGCTTGTGAGAGTCTGTGCACCTATTGATGTCGTTCTCCAAATAAGTGCATATTCCTTTCCCGCTTCCAATTCACAACCATTTGTGTCTGATAAGGATAGAGCTGCATTGTTTGTTGCTGTTTTTGAATACAGGCTTGTTGTAAATCCTATTTTGGCACTTTCGGGAATTCCGAGTGCAGAAAATGACTTGTATCCACTACGGTACTGTCCGCTGATTGTGCCATAGGTGTCTGTATTTCCCTCAGCAAATATGGCAGAGTATGTCTCATCAAGAGGAACAATATATATTCCGAGATCAGGGGATGCGTTTGCATATGCATATCCTGTTGCCGCAGAAAGCTTATATATTCCGCTCTCCGGCACCTTTATTTTAAACGCCGTCCAGTCATCAGCAGCATACTTATTCGTCTTTACATATCCCGCAATTTGAACATATGCATTGCCGGATATGGCTCTTCCGGTACCCGTTCCGAGATACGCCCAGTTTTCTCCCGGTGATGTGGGATTTGCAGGAAAATTCTTATAAACAGAATTCCACGTTCCGTCTGAGGCTTCCAGCGTAGTTGCCCTTGCCGCATCCGGACGAGCAGTATATGTGAATGTATATGTCACACTGTTCGATTCCGCAGATGCATTTAGAGTAACCTGCGGAAGCATTCCTGCAAAAAATGCGAATATGAGAACAAACGATAAAACTTTTTTCATTTTGTTTTCCTCACTTTCCCTTCAAAAGAATTGCTTTATGAATAGTATATCTTTGCCTGTCTAAAACGTCAACAAAAAAACGTTGCAAATCGGATGATTTATATTTGACTTGCCTTTGTTTAAATGATATACTCAAATAAGAATCTGGAATGTGAGGTGCTCTTTGTGAATCAACTTCCGCTCTTTACAACCACACACTATCTTGACCGTCTTCCCGTAAGAATTTCAACCCAATGTCTGCGCGAAAAAAGTTATTTGCATTTTCATCAGCATCTCCAGATGTGTTATATTCGTTCGGGTACCATACAACTTACAATCGATGGAAAAGAGTATACTTGTCCCCAAAATACCTTTGCCGTTTTTCTCCCATATATGAGCCATATGATTGATTTGACGAAATCTCCGGACACTCCGGTTGTTGTTTTTATTTCCTTTCCCGAATCCTTTCTCACCAAATTCGGATATAATTTTTTCTCTCATTGCCTTAAAACAGCATATTTTGAGGGGCTTCAAGTTCCTTTTTTATATAATTTTGACGAATCGAATGTTTCTGTATCAAGAAGTCTCATTACCGATTGCGTTGAGGAATTTTCAAAAGGAGCAAATGCAAACTTTAAAAAAATCGCAGATGCAGTTGCAGAATTGTTTCGTCTTGTGGGTTCAAAAAAAACTCCGTCCTTTAATCAGAAACTTTCAAAAGAACGTGTCAACAGTATCAACAGGGTTGTTGCGTATATTGAAGAAAATTTTTCAAAAAAGCTTACGATTGAAGAAATGTGCCCCATTGCCAAAATGTCACGAAGCACATTTACCATAAACTTCAAATCGGTCACCGGACTCACTTTTTCAGAATTTCTTCTTGCAAAACGACTTGCTGAAGTCCGTAACCTTCTTCTCCGAAAACACCGTCAAAAAATACTGCTTGACTCTATTGCAAAAAAAGTCGGACTTGGTGACAGAACAAATCTCACACGCGTTTTCACCAAAAGTCTTGGTGTTTCCCCTTCACAATTCTGCATATGCCATTTTGACAATCAGACTGATAAAATCCGCATTCAAAATCATGACCTTGATTGGCTATTATCTGATGGCAAAGCAGTTGAGCCATAGCATATCTGATCATAATCATAACCACCAGTAAACTGGTGGTTTGCACAGCCCCTAGAAGGGGCTATTACAGGCTTAACCCCTACAAGGGGCATCGAAAGTTTGGCACCGCATTACAATTTCAGGCAGCCGCTCACGTGCGGCTGTCTTTTTTATGCCTTACTATTCTTGCTACCCGTAAACGGGTCTGTGTATTCTTTTATGCTTATTTGGTCCGTTGCATAATCTTCCTCAAGTTGATTCCTTATGTACTCTGATATTATTTTCTTATTCTTTCCTACCGTATCCACATAATATCCTCTGCACCAGAAATTTCTGCTCCCATATTTGTATTTTAGATTTGCATGTCTGTCAAATATCATCAACGAGCTTTTTCCCTTGAGAAACCCCATAAATTGTGCTACACTTATGTATGGCGGTATCGTCACCAACATATGTATATGGTCTATACACGTTTCCGCCTCCAATATTTCTATACCTTTTTGTTCACACAGTTTTCTCAGTATTTCTCCTATGTCTTTTCTCAATTTCCCAAATATTTCTTTTCTACGATATTTTGGTGCAAACACTATGTGATACTGGCATCTGTAACTTGAGTGTGCTGTTCTTTTTATCTCATTTGTCGTCTTTTTCATTTGTTTAAAAACCTCCATGATATTTTTAGTAATGCGGTCGCCAAACCATTTACTATTATATCATGGAGGTTTTTCTATTGCTGAAGCTTTTTTTCTTCCCCCAGTAAAACTGGGGGTTTATTTCCGCGCCTAAAGGCACCAGCGAAAAAGTCCTTGAAACTCGATGTTTCAAGGACTTTTGTGAAAACTATGCGTCTTTTTGAAATTAGGTTCTGCGAAAAAACCGAGACGGAACGACCGGTTGTCGTTCCCTACATATGTTTCTTCGCTTGTGGTCTCGC
>JAFSEA010000069.1 GCA_017435965.1 Oscillospiraceae bacterium | reverse complement strand
GATACGGGCGAAGCTCGGGATTTCGCACTTCCTCAACGGATGCGAAAAAAGCATTCAAGTCACAATGTAGTATTGCTCTGTCCAAAGTTCCACCTCTTTCGCGTATCATTTATAATGATATATTTAGTATACTACTTATAAATCGGTTTGTCAATGAAAAAGCATTCGTCCGGAATATCAGACGAATGCTTTTTCTGTTCTTTTTTAGAACTTGTTCTGATTGTTGTCCTTGTTCTGGTTGTTCTGTTCCTTTTTGTTCTGCTGATTGTTCTGGTTGTTCTTGTTCTGCTGATTCTGCTGGTTTTTGTTCTGCTGGTTGTTCTGATTCTGGTTAGACATTTAACTTCACCTCATAGATAAATATATCAAACACGCATCTTGCGTGATGATGTATCAATATTTTGTGCCGATTTTACGTCTTTATGCAAGAAAATAAAATTAAAAAATTAAATTATTTAAAACATCTGCTTGCCTGCTTGAAAAAATAAGACAGATGTTGTATACTTATAATATTATAAAATCTCAAGGAATGAGGAAAGAAAATGTCAGGACATTCTAAATGGAAGAATATTCTTCACAAAAAAGAAAAAACAGATGCACAGAAGGCAAAAATTTTCACAAAAATCGGACGTGAGATGTCCGTTGCAGTTAAGGAAAGCGGACCTGATCCTACAACAAACTCAAAGCTTGCAGCCTGCATTGCAAAGGCGAAGGCAAACAACGTTCCCAATGATAATATAAAGCGTATAATTGAAAAGGCATCGGGTGCAGACGGTGCAAGCTATGAAACAATTATATATGAAGGTTACGGCCCTTGCGGCGTTGCCGTTATAGTTGAAACAATGACGGATAACCGCAACCGAACAGCATCGGAAATGCGCCATTACTTTGATAAATACGGCGGAAACCTCGGGGCAACAGGCTGCGTCAGCTGGCAGTTTGACAACAAGGGAGTAATTGTTATCGAGCGTGCCGGTGCCGATGAGGATGAAGTGATGATGGCTTGCCTTGAAGCGGGTGCCGATGATGTTGAGGTGTCCGAAGAGGTTGTAGAGGTTTACTGTGAGCCTGAAAATGTAGCGGTGGTAAGTGAAGCTCTCACCGAAGCGGGTTATACCGTTGTTTCTGCAGAGGCAGAGCTTGTGCCCCAGAATTATACAAAGCTTGAGGGTGAAGACAACCTCAAGAATATGCAGAAGCTTCTTGATATGCTTGATGATAACGATGACGTTCAGAACGTCTATCATAACTGGGATGAAGAATAAAAACATTTGTTATTTTGCGAAGGGAGAATAAGATATGGCAAAGATTATCTTAAGTGCAGACCGCACTTGTGATATTGGTGAAGAGCTTCGGGAAAAGTATGATGTCAAACTTATCTCTTATTCAATTTCTCTCGGTGACAAGAAATATCTTGATAGTGTTGATATTTTCCCCGATGATTTGTATGCCGCTTATGAAAAGGATGGCACACTTCCAAAGACCTCGGCGGTAAATCCTGCGGAGTATATTGAACATTTCAGACCCTTTACGGATGCAGGTTATGAAGTAATCCACATTACCCTTTCTTCTGCCATCACAAGCAGCTATCAGGCGTGTGTTCTTGCGGCATCGGAGCTTCCGGGAGTTTATGTTATTGACTCTAAAAACGTATCCTCCGCAATAGCTCTTCTCGTTGCCGAAGCCGGGGACAGAATTGCAAGCGGAATGGAAGTAGAGCAGATTGTTGAGGAAATATCGGCTCTCAGAGCGAAAAGCCATTGCAGCTTCGTTCTTGAAACTCTCGAGTTTATGAAGGCAGGCGGAAGATGCTCCAATGCGGCGGCTCTCGTTGCCGGGATGCTTGGTCTCAAGGCATCCATTGAGGTGCACAATGAAACGGGAGAACTTCACGCATCAAAGAAATACCGCGGCAATATGGATAAAGTCCTTGTGCAGTACACAAAAGAACAGTTTGCGAAATATGATAATATCGATCCGAAGCGTATGTATATAACTCATTCGGGTGTTCCTGAAGAAAGACTCGCTCTTGTTAAGAAGACAGTTGAAGAAGCAGGCATTTTTGAGGAAATTTATATAAGCCGCGCAAGCTGCACAATCTCCACCCACTGCGGCCCGGGAACTCTCGGAGTTCTCTTTTTGGAAAAATAGAACATAAATAACATAAGGCATTCACGTAAAAATGCGTGAATGCCTTTGTTTTTTTGTAAGATGATGCAAAATAAAAAATAAAATTTCTGCTTGATGGTAAAATACATAGCGGAGGTGATATTTATCATGGAGATTACAAGAGAGCTCATAGGAAGTTTTGAGGATTTTCTGATAAATGAAGAAAAAGCAGATGCAACAGTAAAAAAATATCTGACGGATGTTTGCAATTTTGCAAATCGTTTTAAAGACGAGGAAATAACAAAAATGCATATTCTTAAATATAAGAAAGAGCTTTTGGAAAAGCTTTCTCCCACAAGTGTTAATGCAAGTCTATCCTCTTTAAATACATTCTTTTCTTTTTGCGGAAGGTGCGAGTTGAAAGCGAAGATGCTTAAAATTCAACGTAACGTTTTTTTACAAAGCGAAAAGGAGCTTACAAAGGAGGAGTATTCCCGGCTTCTTGCTGCGGCAGAGAGAAAAGGGAATGAGAGGTTGCTTTTGATAATGCAAACCATCTGTGCTACGGGTATCCGTGTGTCGGAGCTTAAATTTATAACTGTCGAAAGTGTTAAAGAAGAACGCGCTGAGATAAACTGCAAGGGCAAGCTGAGATGTGTGATGATCCCACGCAAGCTTTGCCGGGCACTTCTGAAGTATGCACGGAAAGAAAAAGTGATGAGCGGAAGCGTGTTTGTAACACGAGGCGGAAAACCTCTTGACCGTTCAAATATATGGGCTGATATGAAAAAGCTTTGTGAAAGTGCAAAGGTGTCAAAAGATAAGGTTTTTCCTCATAATCTGCGTCATCTTTTTGCAAGGACATATTATTCGCTGCAAAAGGACATTGTCAGGCTTGCGGATATTCTCGGTCATTCCAGCGTGAATACTACAAGAATATACACAATGGAAAACGGAGAGATTCATAGACGACAAATACAAAATCTTGGGCTTTTACGCTGCTGAAAATAAAAAAAATACCACATAATTGATATTATGTAGGAATGTGACTACCACATAATTGATATTATGTGGTATTGTACTATGAGATTATAAAATAAGAACAGATTAAATATAGCATTTGTATCTTTATTTGTCAACAAGTTCTTTGTATATATTCTCAAGATTTGTACATATTCACAAAAAAACAAAAAAACATCCAGACCAATGTATGCATTATTTTCACATTGGTCTAAATGTCTTTTGTTCACTTGTCGAATTATGCAAAAATATGCAAGAAGTTTTAATATTTTTACATAATCAAATAACTTTGATACCACATAATATCAATTATGTGGTATTGCGGTTTGTCTATTGAGAAATATCAGAAAAAGGAGAAAAAGAAATGAGAATGAAAAAGTTTATGTCAGCAATACTTGCAGTTGCTATGCTCGTAAGCATAATGGCAACGGGAGTATATGCGGCAGATGTCGTTGCAAAGATCGGCGATGATGATTATTCATCAATCAGCGATGCAGTTGCCGATGCGGATAACGGCGATGTGGTTGTTGTAGTTGCTGATGTAGCTACAGGAGAAGATGTTGTAGTAGACAAGAGCATTACTATAACAGGTGGAGATACAAAGCCTACTCTCAATAACGTTAGCATAACAGCTGACGGTACAGATGTAGAACTTACTGTTTCCGATTTGGAATTTACAGGAAAGTCATACATCAATGCCAATAATGCAAAGGCACTTACTGTCTCCGGAGTTGATGCAGATGTTGTTCTTGATAACGCAGATGCAGTAACAAACTCACGCGCAGCTTTTGTTTCTTTGGGAAGCAGCGAGCTTAATGGTTGCCCACTCAAGCTCACGCTCACAAACAATACAATTGTTGTTACCGGAGACAATAACCCCGATCCGGTTCTCGGATGGAGATATATTGCCGATGGCTCATCTGTTGCAGGGAACACCTTCGGCTCAGAAGAGAAAAAGAATTTTGATGCTGTAAAGTTCCTTAATTTCATGGATGGAGCAACCATTACTCTTTTCGGAAATACTGTTTATGTATGGGGAAATGGTTTCGCTTTCGGACAGAATAACTCAAGAGCAAGTACATATACAGCTGTAATAGATGATAACGATTTTGTCGGTGCAGGCGCAGACTTTGTTTGGATAGAAGTAAGCGGTTCTACAGAGACAAATGCAATAATAAAGACAACTTCTGAAAATACAATAACCGAAAACGGAGAAACAAGAGCGTTTGCTGTTTCGGATATAAAGACAAATGTAGCAAACTGGACAAATTATGCAGGTCTGGATATTGTTGTTGATTCAGAAGATAAAGTTGTTGGCGGATACCTTACGTCTTCCTCAAATCTTGATGTCATTGCTGAAGGATATGAGATTGATTCTGCAACAGGTGCCATTAAACATCCGCTGGCAAGTCTTGATGGCACAGGTACAAAGGAAGATCCGTATCTTATAAATGATATTGACGATTTAAAAACACTTCGAGACAGCGTAAACAACGGAAATGCATATAAAGATAAGTATTTCCTTCTTACAGCAGATATTGACCTTTCGGAAGAAGTATGGATTCCTATTGGAACAAGCATTTACGACAAGGCGCCGACTGATGCCGATGTTAAGATGTTTGCAGGTAACTTTGATGGAGGAAAGCATACCATTACGGGGTTGAGCTCTGATGGCTACATTCCTGCATCATCTGAAACCGGAAGCACAGAGTACAGCTTTGGTCTCTTTGGTTATGTTTATGGTGCAAACATCTCAAATATAAAACTTGAAAATGTTGATATTGATTGCGGAACCTGTCAGGACAGCGACGGAAATGAAGTTTGCGGTTCGGGTGTAGCAGCTCTTATCGGCTACTATTTCCCTGAAGATGAAAAAATAAGCGTAATAGAAAACTGCCATGTTGTCAGCGGTACAGTAAAAGCTTCAAACAATATGGGTGGACTGATTGGCTATATGGATTCTCAGATATCTCAGCCGAAAGTTGATATTACCATTAAAGATTGTTCCAATGCTGCAGATGTAACTGCAGAAGCACGTGAAGCGGGCGGTATTTTAGGCTTGATGAATAGCAGTCGTGAGGGCAATTATCTCGCTACTATGAGCGGTACCATTGTTTTTGAAAACTGCGTAAATACCGGTGACATAACATCTCTTGGTGCAGGTTCACCAAGTGCTGCCGGAATTCTCGGTCGTGATCATAACCAGTCAAGCGGTCAGCATCTTAAGATTATATTCGATGGTTGTAAAAACTCGGGTACAATCACGGTTACAGCAAACGGAGAAACTCATATAGCAGGAATTGGTGCAGGATTTTATTCACATGGTGCATGGTTGATTTCAAAGAACTGCTCCAATACGGGTGACATTGTTGTTATAAGCCCCTCTACAAAGGTATATGCAGGCGGACTTATCTCTTATGGTGGTGTCATTGAGATTATAGATAGCACATCTACGGGTGCTGTTATGTTAGGCGATGAGGCAGGAAATAAATATGTTGGTAGTGCTGCAAGCATTTTGTTCCTTGAGGGAATGGATGATTATGCTGATACTATCGGCGGTTATATTTACTATCTTAATGGTGGTATTTCTCCCGAACGTGAATATCTCGTAGATGATGCGGCTAACGGTGGAAACTTCCATCTTGTAGAAACAGCATACCGTGAAGGATATTCCTTTGAGGGTTGGTACGATAACCCTGAACTTGAAGGTGAGCCGTATACTGCACTTGGTAGTGCGAAGACTTATTATGCAAAATGGGAGTCTCTCGGTGTTGCAAAGATTGATGATACATATTTTGAAACAATCGGAGCTGCAGTTAATGCTGCAAATCCCGGAGAAGCCATTGTAATTGTGGCAGATGGCACATACGCACTTCCGAGCCTTAATAAGAACATTACAATCAAGGCTAACGACGGCGTTGAAGCTACCTTTGATATCACAGGTCAGGTTAGCGTTCCGGCAACTGTCACATTTGAGAATATCATCTTTGACTACTATCCGAATCAGGGTTATGTAGGACTTATTGATAACGGAAACATTACATACGACAATTGTACTTTCAACGGACAGGCATTCCTTTATGGAAACAGCGAGATATTCAATTCTTGCGTTTTCAATCAGAACGATCCGGAATCTTATAACGTATGGACATACGCTGCGAACAATGTAGAGTTCAATAAGTGCGTGTTCAATAGTGCCGGTAAGTCTGTTCTCGTTTATAACGAGGGAGACGGTCCGACTGATCTTGATGTTGTTGACACAGAATTCAATGCATCTCAGGAGGTTTCGGGCAAGGCTGCAATAGAAATCGACACAAGCTATGCCGGAATGGCAGGAACAGAGATTGTTATTGATGACAAGACTTCGGCAACAGGCTTTGCAACGGGATCTGTCAGCGGAAGCTCTCTCTGGAACGATAAGAAGGCAAACAATGATGTGGCATTAAGCGGCGGAACATCTTCAAAGGTAACCGTTGCAGGCGTAGTTGTAAAATATGCTCAGCCTAAGGGAACAAACTCCCCGGCTTACACAAAAGAAGTTGACGGTTATGTTCGCGTATGGGGTCAGTCTGAAAATACAGATGCATCAGAAAGCTATGTTTTGAAGCTTTATTCCGGTGATACACTTGTTGCAACATCTGTCCTCAATAATGTGGGTAACATTATTGATGGATCTCAGGATTCTGTAACATGGAATTTCTACTATCCAAGCTCCAGTGACGAATATTGGACAACAACATGGGAGGCAGGTCATCCCAACTGTGTGGCACAGCCCACATCTGTTGAACTTTACATTGATGGAATACTCACAGCAACAACTGTTGCAAAGATGAGTGGTGCAGATGATCTCAATCCTGTTGTATGGGAAAATCTCGGCGGAGTATTAAAGCTTTCGGGTACAGGTACAGAGGAAGATCCTTACCTTATAAATAACCTTGCAGAGCTCAAGCTTTTCCGTGATATAGTCGATAATGTAAAGACTGATGCAAGCAACACCTTCAAGGGTAAGTATGTCAAGCTTACCGATGATATTGACCTTTCGGAGGATGTAGATGAAAACGGCGATCAGATAAGCTGGAAGCCGATTGGTGAGAATAAGGACCACGGTGCGTTCCTCGGAACCTTTGACGGTGACGGACACACAATCAAAAATCTCTATATCTATGAGGAAAGTGTTGGATATCTTGGATTCTTCGCAAGAACAGGTTCTTTCAATGAGTCGGAAAAAGCTGTTATCAAAAATCTCAAGTTTGAGAATATAGATGTTTCCACCAGCGGAACAAACCATTGGGGCGCACATGGCGACTATGTAGCCGGTGTTGTTGCAAATTCAGGTGGAAATACATATATTGACGGAGTTGAAATAACCGGAGATGTATATATTGTCGGTTGCGGTTATGTCGGCGGTATAGTTGGTCACGGTTATCCCAGGATGAGCAACTGTTCCGTTGAAGCAAACGGAGGAAGCTACATCCACAGCCATTATTGGTCTGTTGGTGCTCTTGTTGGTTATGCAGGAGAAGGAACAACTGTTTCCGATAGTTATGTAGACGGTAATGCAAATATTTCAGATGGCGACGACAATCTCTCTGTATGGGGTGCATACGGAGCACAGGGTGCTGCCATCGGTCTTGCAAATGATAACGGCTCGCAGTTCTGCACGCTCACAAACGTAACTGCGAAGAACGTTGATGTTTCAGGTAGTGATTACGTTTCCGGTCTTCTTGCAGGTAATTCAGAATGCTCAAAGCTTATTGGCTGCTATGTAGAAAACGTAACATTCAATGGTAATGCAACAGATGCAGGCGTGGTTGCATCTGTTGATGGAAAGGTATACTACAGCATTGAAGATGCTTTGAATGCAATTGCTGCAGATGGCACTATTGTAACGATTGTAAATGATATGACGGTGGATACAGGTGCAAATGCAATCAGCTACACAAACCCCTATAGCTTCATCCTCGACTTTGACGGACACACACTCAATGCAAACACAACAAACGCAGGCATTCGTATCAACATCAACAATGATGAAGTAACTGCACCTGTTGAAGTAACAATCAAGAACGGAACAGTAAATGCAGGTTCAACTGCATACTGTGCTCTTGTTGCAACCGGCAAGAGTAAAGATATTAAGCTTACTGTAAATCTTGAGGATATGACAATGACAAATTGTCATGATTATGGTTTTAATGTAAAAGCATTTGCAAATGCAATAGTAAACGTAAAGACCGGTACAGAAATCATTTCAACAAACGGACAGGGTGGCGTTTATGCCACAGATGATAGTGTTGTTAATGTGTACAGCGGTGCAAAGATTACCCAGACAGGCAGCACAACAACATATATGGGAGCAAACGTTGCCGCTTCGGGAACAGGTGTTGCAAATGTATACGGCGGAACATTCAAGTCCGATAAGTACAATGCACTTGTAATGAGCAGCGGCGGAACAATCAATATCTATGACGGAACAATGAAGTCTGACCAAAAGAGCATAGAGGTTGATAGTTGGGATACAACAATTGTTGCACCCAGCGTAGCAAATGTATACGGCGGTTCATTTACAGCGCCCACAGTTGTATGGGTAGGAGCATATGAGAACGTTTCAAGTGCTGCAGGCGAGGGAACAACTACAACCTACAGTGCAACGGCAAACCTCTATGGCGGAATCTTCAATGGTACACTTGATGAATCATACGGCGGCGACAGCAGTAACATCAATGCTTATGGCGGCGTATATAACGAAGATCCCACGGCATACATTGCAACTTTAGGTTACACAGCACATAGCTCAAACAATATGTGGGTAGTTGCACCTGAATACGTAATTGAAGCGGTTGCTTCAAAGTCTTCGGTGCAGGCGGGCGAAAAGTTCACCGTATCAATCAAGATAAACGGTGGTGACTACACTAACGCAGGCTGGAAGCTTTCCTACGACGCAACAAAGTTTGAGTATGTAAGCGGAGACAACGGACAAACACAGTCAAACTTCGCAATCGTTGACAGCGTACTCGGCGAAGGCGACGGAATTGACGGCGATGAGTTTGAGGACGGAGAGGTTATCGCAACTTACACATTCAGAGCACTCTATCCTGCAGAGCCTGTAACCGGAACATTTACACTTTCTGATGCATATGTAGATAACTATGAAATGGCAGCATGGCTTGACAAAGTTCCTGCAGGTGTAATCAATGAAGATGTAACAATCACAAATGATCGCACAGAGCTTACGGTAACTTGTGCTGATAAGACTGTTGACTATAACGGAAAAGCACAGCAGGGTAACCCGGCAGTTCCGAATATGACAGCAGAAGTAACTTACAGTAAGGTTGCGAACGGAACATACACAACAGAAGTTCCTTCCTTTATTGATGCAGGAGAGCATACTTACTACTATAAGGTAACACGTCCCGGATATACAGATGTAACAGGAAGTGCAAAGCTCACAATCACAGCAGTTGACCTTACAGTCGGAGCAACCTTCAACGTTGATCCTGATTTTGATAAGGTAACAATTCAGGCAGTGCTTTCAAATCTTGTTGACGGAAGCTTTGAGGGAACAGTAACCGTAGAAGTAGACGGAAAGACAGTAACCTTTAATGCGGCAGACTTCACCTATGATGGTGACGGCGATGCAATAAGCCGTGAATCCGATGTGATTACGCTCTCAAAGGGTGGCGTACACAATGTGACAATCACATACGCACCTGCAACAAAGGATAACTACAATGCGGCAACAGGAACTACAACGGTAAATGCCGACAGAAAGAGCGTAACGGCAGCAGACCTTGCGGCAATCAATGACGCTCTCACAACATCCTTCGCTTATGACGGAACAGAAAAGAAAGTAGTAGTTAATGAAAATGCACTTCCCGATTGTTGGGAAATAACTGTTCCAAATGTAGCTCTTACAGATGTAGGAGAGACAATGGTAACACTTTCGGCAACCGATACAGCAGAGAAATACGCAGACTTCACATTTAATGTAGTTCTCTCGGTAACACCGAAGAAGATAGCAATAGTTATCAATAACGCAGAAAAGGCTCTCGGTCAGGAAGACCCGGTATTCACATCAAATATCGCTTCACTTCTCGTAAACGCAGATGACCTCGGCAATATCGAGTATGTTCGTGAGCCGGGCGAAGCAATGGGTGAATACTTCATCACATTGAACTACACACCGAACACGAACTATGAGGTGGTTTCCATCACAAAGGGCATCCTCACAATCGGAGATGTGGCTGACTACGTTGTGGAAGTTGCAGACAACAGCCTCATAAAGGGCGGAGACTACAAGGCAGACTATATAGCAGGACACAGACTAGTACTTGTATATACAAACGTTGATAAGGCATACTTCACCTACAACGGAGAAGCTATGTACGATGTAAGCGATGCAGGATATGAGTACTATGAGTACGATTATGATGCACTTACTGCAACAAAGGGTACAACAACTTATAAGCATGTATACGCAATAGTAGTTGAGGCTGACGGTGTATATGAAGCAACAGAAGATCATGAGCTTAAGTACAGACGTAATGTAAAGTTTGATAAGGACGCAGATAAGCCTGTGAAGATTGTCTACGATTCCGATATCAACTACACCGGTGAGCTTGACGAAAACGACTTCTCACAAGCTAACGGTATTTACAACGCACTTTATCGCGGAAGCAACTATATCACAAGATTCTTAAAGGCAGATACAAATGCCGATAAGCGTGTTGATAATATCTACGATGCGGCAAGCGTAAAAGCAGACGTTGTAAAGTAAGAACAAAAAGACAGCAAAAGGCTTTCCTCAGAAATGGTGGGAAGCCTTTTGTGAGATTTTTACCAAAGGAGGTAAAGCTATATGAAAAAGCTTATTTCTGTGTTTGTCATAACGGTTATGATGCTATCATTCTTGCCGGTTTCTGCCGCAACAGCATTGGAACTTGATTTTTACATAACCTGCAATGGCGATGATGAGATAACTGTGCCGACAAATACGGTTATCACCGTTTCTTTTGCTGTTGAAAACAAAGCAGGAGAGGAATTTTCCTTAAATAACCTTCAGAACGAAATCTACTTCGACGATAGCTTCTTTGAATTTGTAGACGGTAGCGCAACCGTGGTGAAATCGGGAAGAACTCATAGCTGTAGTCTGGAGAAATATTCCGATGGTGAGAACAGAGTATATGTAAACTCCATTCAGACCTCGGATTACAATGCAAAAGAGACTGTTGCAACTTTCAAGTTAAAGGTAAAGGAAACAAGAATCGGTGCAAAAAGCAATATCGTCTCAAAACTTCCCGGCGCGAGGGATGTAAATGGTACAGATGTAGCAATAGATTCAGGAGTTCTCACAGTAATCGTGGGGGAAGAGGATACAACCATAAAAAAGTATGCCTTGAAATACTACGATGATACAAAACTTCTTTATACAGATTCCGATATACTTTCCGGAACAAAGACAAACCTTCGCTCTGCTCCGACAAAGACGGGATATACCTTTGTGGGCTGGGAAATCGACGGGAAGGTATATAATGCCGGAAGTGAATACGTTGTAAAGGCAAATACTACTGTAAAGGCAAAGTGGGAAGCAAAGAAAAAGTTTATCCTTTCCTTCGATACAAAGGGAGGAAGTCACGTTGCACCTGTAAGCGGATATGAGGGCGACACAATTACCATAACGCAGAGACCGACAAAATCACGCTATAATTTTGACGGTTGGTATCTCAACGAAAGCTGCACACAAAAAGCAGGAAGTACCATAAAGCTTACTGCTGACACTACCATCTACGCCAAGTGGAGCTATGAATCCGGCGGCGGAGGCGGCGGTGGAGGCGGCGG
>JAFSEA010000068.1 GCA_017435965.1 Oscillospiraceae bacterium | reverse complement strand
TTCTTTAGAACACATTTAGAGTTTTCTCCTCACAATAAAATAATATATCATACATTCTATATATATAATATCAAATTTACACCACATAAGTCAATATTTTTTTATCAGTATAACGTAGAAAAAAGACTTAAAAAGTGATATAAATTTGTATTATATTTTAAGTTCTGCCACCGTTACGCCATCTTCGCCCTCTCCGTAGACTCCAAGCCTCCATGATTTTATATGCGGATGAGTTTTGAGATATGCGTGTACAGCCTTGCGAAGAACACCGGTCCCTTTTCCGTGAATAATTGTAACTGTATTAAGTTTTGCAAGAAAAGCGTTGTCAAGATACATTCCCAAAGTAAATTCCGCTTCATCTGAGGTCATTCCGCGAAGATCAACTTCAGGTTTTATTGATATATTGCGAAGTTCCGCCTTTTTCTTTGCAATAAACTCCTTGACTGTTTTTTCTCCGCCTTTTTCCTCCACAAGAGAAACCTCTTCAGGCTTTGCCGTTACCTTCATAATTCCTGCCTGAACGGTGAGAAGTCCTGTTTTTTCAGAAATTTCCACAACTGTGCCACGAAGTCCCAGTTCAACAAGCTCTATTGTGTCGCCTTCCTTGAGCTTTCTCGGCAAAGGCTTCGGTGTCGGTCGTGCCTTTGCTTTGATAACACCCTTTTCGGCGTCATTAAGTCCCCTCTTCAGTTCATTCTTCGCCTCGTTTATGAGATTTCTGTCAGCTTTTTTAGCTTCGAGTTTTCGTATTTCCTTAAGTTCATCAAAAGCACGTTCTGAAGCTTCCCTTGCATCCTGAAGAATCTTTTCCGCATCAGCACGCGCCTTTTCAATTATGCTGATTTTTCGTTTTTCAAGTTCTTCTTCAAATTGTTCACTCTTCTTACGACTTTGTTCTGCATCGGCACGGAGCTTGTTTGCCTTTCCGATTTCAGAGTCAAGTGCACGTTGCTTTTCTTCAAGTCTTGAAAGAATTTCATCAAATCTTTTATCTTCTCTTTCAACAAGATGACTTGCACTATTTATAATATTTACTGGAAGACCCAAACGTTCCGAAATTGCAAATGCATTACTCTTTCCCGGTATTCCTATAAGAAGTCGGTATGTGGGTTTTAATGTTGTGACATCAAATTCACAGCTCGCATTTTCTACACCTTCGGTAATCAGAGCATAGCTTTTAAGTTCTGCATAGTGGGTAGTTGCAACTATTTTTGCACCCAGAGCCCTTATATATTCAATAATGGACACAGCGAGTGCAGCACCTTCAACAGGATCTGTTCCTGCACCAAGCTCGTCTACGAGAACAAGTGTTTCATCGTCAGCCCCATCAATAATTTCCACAATATTTTTCATATGTGATGAGAAGGTTGACAATGACTGTTCAATACTCTGTTCATCACCTATATCGGCATAGATTTTAGAAAATACGGATATTTCACTTCCATATTCACACGGGACAAAAAGCCCGCACTCTGCCATAAGCACAAACAAACCTACGGTTTTAAGCGATACGGTTTTTCCCCCGGTATTAGGTCCCGTGATAACCAATGTGTCAAACCCATCTCCGAGTCTTATGGAAATGGGCACGGTTTTTCCTTTATCTAAAAGCGGATGTCTTGCGTTTTTTAAATTTATAATTCCTTTATCATTCACAGACGGGGCTTCCGCATTCTGCACAAAAGAAAGCTTTCCTTTTGCAAAAATAAGATCCAGCCTTGAAAGAATTTCGTAATTTGTTTCAAGCCCTGCAGAAAAATCTGCAGTTTCTGCCGAAAGTGCAGCAAGAATTCTTTCAATTTCCTTCTTTTCTTCTGCTTCAAGTTCACGCAATGCATTGTTAAGCTCCACAACCTGGATAGGCTCTATAAATACAGTTGCTCCGGTCGACGAAACATCGTGTACAAGACCTTTTACATCTCCCCTGTGCTCACTCTTTACCGGAACAACATATCTTCCCGAGCGTTGTGTGATTATTGCTTCCTGAAGATGTTTTGAATGAGTGGGCGAAGATATGATATGAGCAAGCGCTTCTCTTATCTTTTCACCGCTTCTGCGGATTTTCCGTCTTATGGAAAGAAGCTCCGGAGATGCCCCGTCTGCAATCTCTTCCGGGCTGAGAATGGCAGAACGGATTTTATCTTCCAGATATTTATTTACCATCAGACCTGCAAACATATTGTCAAGAGTAGTTTTCTCGTTGCGCCTGTCTTCTTCGAGATAGTTCTGTGCACCTCTTGCACACTTGAGCAAATCCGCAACATGAAGAAGCTCCGATGGGTTGAGAACTCCGCCTCGTTCTGCACGTTTGATTCCTGCAGACATATCACGAACGCCCGAAAAAGAAGGCGCACCTTTAATTCCGATAAGCTTTCGCGCATCCGCCGTTTTTGCTATTGATTCCCTGACTTCAGTTACATCTGCACTCGGAGTCAATGTCAGCGCAAGTTTTTTACCCGCATCACTTACTGCACATTCGGACAAAAGTTCAAGCACGCGATTCAGTTCCAGAGTCATTTGTGATTTTCTATATAAACTGTCCATAAGTATCTCCATTTGGTTTATAACAAACTTTTATAAAACACATTCGTTTTGAAATTGCGTCCAAAATGAGTTTTCAAATATGAATCCGCAATTTCCGAAAGTGTATCCATAGACTTGTCATTGATTTTAAAAGAAAAAATATGCTTTATATCCGCACTGATAACAAAACGCATTGCATCAATAACAGTCGGATCGATTTTCGTGTGGTATCGGCTTGCACATTCATCACACACAACACTTCCGTTTTGTATATCGAACATCATAAGTTTCTCATTTTTGTTGCAGAATCCGCAAAAAAACAAGTTGGGAGAATATCCCGAAAGAGATGCGACTTTAAGCTCGAACACCGCTTTAATTTTTTTGAGCGGAATATCTGTTTTTGAAATTGCATAAAAAGAATTAAGTCCCAGACGCAAAAGTTCCGGGTCAATTGTTTCTTCGTCCGCTGCTTGTTCCAAAACCTCGGCAACATAAGATGCCAGCGAGAGCTTCACTATATCTTCGCGGATTCCGTAAAACAATTCTATTGGCTCAGCTTCATTCAATGTGTATCTGCCACCGCTTTCATACATAGAAAACTCAGAATAAGTAAAAAGCTGAATAGCCGCCGTCACACGGCTTCCCTTTCGCTTTGCGCCTCTTGCAAGTACAGAGAGCTTCCCACCACTTTCCGTGAGGATACTGAGCATAACATCAGCTTCTTTATATGGCGTTTCACGAAGAATCAATCCTTTATCTACAACCTGCAAAACTCACACCACCCGTAAACCAAGCACGTCACTGCATATCGTATCCGAAATTTTTGATAAGAACGTCATTATCACGCCAGTTTTCTTTAACTTTAACCCATGTCTCAAGAAATACTTTTGTGCCCATAAAACGCTCAATATCGTTTCTTGCAAGTTCTCCAACACGTTTGAGCATTGCGCCGCGTTTTCCGATTATAATTCCCTTGTGGCTTTCGCGTTCGCAATATATCGTTGCGGTAACGTCAATTATTCCGTTGTCACGTTCTGTGAAACGGGTTATCTCAACTGCCGTACCGTGAGGAATTTCGTGATTCAATAGTCTTAAAAGTTTTTCTCTTATAATTTCAGAAATCATCTGCTTTTCAGGCTGATCCGAGGTCATATCTTCCGGAAAAAGTGCAACTCCGTCCGGCATAAACTTATCAATTTCATCATAAATAAGTTCAAGCCCATCACCTTTATAAGCCGATATAGGAATTATTGCTTCAAAATTATATGCGGCACTATATGTTTCGATAACCGGAAAAATATCCGTTTTTTCAACGGTATCAATTTTATTTATGAGAAGAATTGCCGGCACGTTGCTTTGAGAAATTCTTTTGATTATTTCTTCCTCAGGTTTTCCTATACTCGGCACGGGTGCCACAATCATAATAACAACATCAACATCCGAAATAGCATCCGAAGCCACTTTCACCATATATTCTCCCAGGTGACTTTTAGGGGTATGGACTCCCGGAGTATCCATAAAAATATATTGAGTGTTATTTCTGTTGATTATTCCGCATATTCTGTTTCGTGTAGTCTGTGGCTTATCCGAAACTATAGCTATTTTTTCGCCCGCAAGTGAATTTATCAAAGTAGACTTTCCAACATTAGGTCTTCCTACAACTGCGATAAATCCCGATTTTTTTATATCCATTTAATTTTCCTCCATACACGGATGATTGAAACTTATTTCACACGAAGAGAAAGCAAATAAACCGGCAAACACCACAAAGAAATATATGCAAAAACGGTGTGCGGTGTTATCAGAATCGGCTTTTGAACAAAAGTAAGATAGAACATCAGAAGCATACCTATAAGCGAGCTTGCCGTTGTGAGAATAACATTTCTGATAGTTGCCATCCTCAATTTTTTCGCTGCAATAACTGCAGAAGAAACGGGATAAATTCCGTTTCTGGCAACAATGGCAGTTGCATCTCCGCTTATAAATTGTTCTTCTTCCGACAAATCTATTCTCTGCTCTACTTCAGGATATTCAAGAACTCCATCCTTTAAATCGAATACTCGCTCAACCATAGTCGGCAACAAATTGAAATCTCTCACAGCCAGAACCACGGGAACTTTTTTCTTCACGAGAGCCTGCAAAGCACGTTCCACATCTGCATTTGCTTTATAGTTTATATTGAAAACACCCGCAACCTGTCGATTTATTGCTATAAACACAGCGTTTTTTACAGATGTTCCCGAAGTCAAACGAACTCCCGACCTCAGCATAAAACCTGAAGTTCCAATAAAAACAATATCCCTTCCGATTTCTGCTTCAAAGCCTCCGGTTTCGTGGTATTTTAAATTAGTTACTTTTTCTGTTTCTCCATATCGACTTCTCAGCAAATCCGAAAAGACACTACTCAATCCGCTTTTCGTTTCTCCGATGACGCTTGCAGCATATGATATTGTTTTTTCAAGAGAAAAATTACCAAGAACCTTCAAACCATGTATTACTATCGTTCCTTTTGGAAAAATATCCTCATCACGAACTATAACATTTGCTTTTTTAGAAAGATTCGTTACTGAATACCACCCGGAAATTGCAGTTCCCGTTCCGGAAAGTCCCTTTACCGTTATTGAAAACGGGAAGAGAAACGAAAGCATGGCAAAAAACGGAGTGGCAACACAAGAAATCCCTGCCAATGCCCAGAAAAAATGTTCCGGAGTGTCTGTTCCGAAAGAAGATATGGCAGCAAAAACAATAGAAGACACGATTACAATAGGAGCAAGGATTTTCCAGAACGTGGAAGAAGCATCCCGGTCGTTTATATGCGCAATAAATGATTTTGAGTTTTCTGCCTTTCTTCGCATAATACCGGTTTCTCCGTGGATGTTCTCAACATAAACAACGCTTGGTTGTTGTGTTGCCTGCACAATTTTACAAATACGAAACAACGCTCTGGTTCCAAGCCATCTGCTGAAGATTGTCACAAAGAGCAAAACCACCGATATGCAACTATAAGGAAGCCATCCTCGCCAATGCGGAGCAACCATTATTGTTACGGTATGTGTAAGTGTTGCAAAGCAAGAAAAGGTTATAGCAGACTCCATATCTGCTTTAGCTGTTAATAACTTTTTCAAACCTCTGGACAAAACATCTACAGACAAAAGCATTGCACAAATCTGCAGGAAAACTGTGAGAAAAAGATATCTGAAAGGATTTGAAACATACGAAATAAATCCCGGCAAATACATACCAAGCGGCTCTGAAAAAGCCAAATAGCAAGACAACAGACTCAAGATAAAAAGTGACATTGAACGAAATCCCTGAATCTTTTTCAGCTTGGAGTTTTCTTTTATAATTTCCTGAACCGATCTCGTTTCAATGTTTTCATTGACGTTTTTATCTTCAAAAAGTTCACTTCTTGTCAACGTGTCAAAGGTTTCTGCAAACTTTGATGTTCGACTGCGTTTTTTCGGAGGTTTTATTTCCTCCTCTTCTTCGTTCTTTACATCCTCATCAAAGTAAACATTGTCTTCAACTTCACTATCTTCAATTTCTGTTATAGGAACTTCTTTTGTATCTGTTTTAATTACTTTTTTTGGCACAATGTCATCGGAGAAAGATACAATCTTTTCCGACTTCTTCCCCCCGGAAAACTCCGCAAGGATTTCGTCAATCTCAAATTCACCTGCATCTACGCTGATATCATCCAACTCATCCAAGACTTCCCCAACTGACATATCAAATGCAGTTTCATCTATGTTTTTTCTCTCATCCTTCAAAGAGGGTCACCTCCCAAAAATCAGATACGCTGTCTTAACACTTCAAATAAAATTACCGCTGCTGCAGCAGATGCGTTCAAAGACTGTGTTTTCCCAAGCATCGGAATGCTCATAACCACGTCACAACATTCGGTGACAAGCCTTCCCATTCCATCACCTTCGGAACCGATAACTATTGCCGCAGCACCTTTTAAATCAGTTTCATACACACTTGCCGTTGCGCCAAGCCCCGTACCGTAAATCCAGAGTCCTTTTTTCTTTAAATCATTCAATGTGGTTGCGATATTCGACACACGTGCAACACGGATATGTTCAAGAGCTCCG